>NZ_JBBKBG010000002.1:0-262509 GCF_037892545.1 Pseudogracilibacillus sp. ICA-222130 | reverse complement strand
TTTAGACCATGTCTTTTCCTAATTTTTTACTTTATGTTATAAAATGCATCCCATCCGGCATACTCCCCAATACCTGATAATTCATCTTCAATGCGTAATAATTGATTGTATTTTGCAACACGATCTGTACGGGATGGGGCACCTGTTTTAATTTGACCAGCATTAGTTGCAACCGCAATATCTGCAATCGTTGCATCTTCTGTTTCACCTGAACGGTGTGAAATAACGGCTGTATATCCTGCACGTTTTGCCATTTCGATTGCTTCAAACGTCTCCGTTAATGTACCAATTTGGTTCACTTTAATTAGGATAGAGTTTCCAACGCCTTGCTCGATTCCTTTCGCTAATTTTTCCGTGTTTGTAACGAATAAATCGTCCCCTACTAATTGAACACGGTCACCGATACGTTCTGTTAATAATTTATGACCTTCCCAGTCGTTTTCATCTAAACCATCTTCAATTGAAATAATTGGATATTTTTCTACTAACTCTTCATACCACTCAACCATTTCCTCTGATGTACGTACAACACCTTCTCCTTCTAAATGGTATTTACCATCTTTGTAGATTTCAGAAGACGCAACATCCATTGCAAACTGAACTTCTTCCCCTACTTTATATCCCGCACGCTCAATCGCTTCTGCAATTGTTTCTAATGCTTCTTCATTCGAAGATAAGTTTGGAGCAAATCCACCTTCGTCCCCTACAGCAGTATTTAATCCTTTATCTTGTAAAACTGCTTTTAATGCATGAAAAATTTCTGCTCCAACACGTAATGCTTCTTTAAATGTTGGTGCTGCTACAGGCATTACCATAAACTCTTGAATGTCTACGTTATTATCTGCGTGTTCTCCACCATTTAAAATGTTCATCATTGGAACTGGTAAAACATTCGCATTGAATCCGCCTAAATAATTGTATAAAGGAATTTGTAAATAGGAAGCTGCTGCATGTGCCGCTGCCATGGATACACCTAAAATTGCATTTGCACCTAAATTACTTTTATTCGGCGTATCATCTAATTCAATCATAATAGCGTCAATAATATTTTGGCGAGTTACGTCAATTCCAATTAATTCTGGACCAATTTTTTCATTTACATTTTCAACTGCTTTTAAAACACCTTTCCCTAAGTAACGGTCTTTATCACCATCACGTAATTCAACTGCTTCATATTCTCCAGTTGATGCACCGCTCGGTACTAGTGCTGCTCCAAATGCACCTGATTCTGTTATCACTTCCACTTCGACTGTTGGGTTTCCTCTTGAGTCTAATACTTCTCTTGCATAAACATCTGTAATAAATGGCATAACTTTTCTCTCCTTCAAATGTATCTTATTATGTGATCAAGTCCAAATTCGTGTGTACCATACACTTTCTGACATGTGATAAATATCCTCCCATACTCGAAAGCTTTCTAAAATTCCTTTCCACGACTTAATGGACATAAGCATTATTTTTGTACCAATGATTTTCCTGTCATTTCTACTGGTTGTTCCACTTGTAAAAGATCTAACATCGTCGGTGCAAGATCGGCTAAAATACCACCGTCTCGTAATGTAATTCCATCCTTTGTCACGATTACAGGTACAGGGTTTGTTGTATGTGCCGTCATCGGCTCCCCGTCATCTGTCGTTACTTCATCTGCATTACCGTGATCTGCTGTAATAATCGCTGCTCCACCGAGTTCCGTAATTTTATCCACGATTTTCCCTAAACATTCATCCACCGCTTCAATCGATTTAATCGTTGGTTCTAACATGCCAGAATGTCCTACCATATCAGGGTTTGCAAAATTTAAAATAATCGCTTCGACTTCTCCGTTGTCGATTTCATGTAATAGGGCATCTGTCACTTCATATGCACTCATTTCTGGTTGTAAATCATATGTTGCAACTTTTGGCGAATCAATTAATATACGTTTTTCACCTGCGAAGGTTTCTTCCCGTCCACCGCTCATAAAATATGTCACATGTGGATATTTTTCTGTTTCGGCAATCCGTAATTGGCGAAGATTATTTTTCGCCAATACTTCCCCGATCGTATTCGTTAAATTCACCGTTTCAAATGCTACCGTTCCTTGAATTGTATCACTGAATTCCGTCATTTGTACAAAGCCAACGTTAGCTAATTTCTCTCCAGTGTCAAAAGAAGCGAAATCATCGTTCGCAAATGCTTGGGATAATTGAATGGCACGGTCTGGTCTAAAATTGAAGAAAATAATCGCATCATTATTTTGTACAGTACCGACCGGTTTTCCATCTTCTGTCACAACGACAGATGGGAGAACGAATTCATCATGAATATCTTTGTCATATGACGCTTCTACAATCGCTTTTGCATTAGTAGAAGTCGGTCCTTCTCCATAACGAATAGCATCATATGCTAATTTCACACGTTCCCAACGTTTATCACGATCCATTGCATAATAACGTCCAGAAATCGTAGCAAATTGCCCTACACCTAGTTCTTTCATTTTTTCTTCCGTCTGTTCAATATATGGAAGTGCTGTGGTCGGACCAACATCTCGACCATCTAGAAATCCGTGTACATACACTTTTTCTACACCTTTGTCTTTCGCTAATTGTAGAAGTGCAAATAAATGATCGATATGACTATGCACGCCACCATCAGATAAAAGTCCAAATAAATGTAAGGCACCATCGTTCTCTTTCACTTGTTCGATCGCTTGTAAAAATGCTTCTTTTTGAAAAAAGTCACCTTCCGCAATCGCTTTATTAATTCGCGTTAAACTTTGGTAAACGATACGTCCTGCACCAATGTTTAAATGTCCAACTTCTGAATTTCCCATTTGACCATCCGGTAGGCCAACTGATTCGCCACTTACGTGTAATTCATTATGTGCATAAGTGTTCCAGTAGCGATCAAAATTAGGTTTATTCGCTTGAGCTACCGCGTTTCCATGTTTATTTTCCCGTAAACCAAATCCATCTAATATAATTAATGCTGCAAGTTTTTCTCTCATTATTTATTCCCTGCCTCTACTAATTGTATGAATGAATCTGCTTCTAAACTTGCTCCACCAACTAATGCACCATCTATATCTGATTGATGTAATAATTCTACGATATTCGAAGGTTTTACACTTCCACCATATTGAATGACTGTTTTTTCTGCTGTTGCTTCAGAGAAATTTTTCTGAATAACATTGCGTATATGGCGACATACTTCATTCGCATCTTCACTCGAAGCCGTTTTTCCTGTTCCAATCGCCCAAATTGGTTCATATGCGATAATTGTTTCTGTTACTTGCTCTTCTGATAACCCTTCTAATGCTTTCGTTACTTGTGCCTCAATATGTTGTAATGTTTCATTCGCTTCACGTTGTTCTAGTGTTTCTCCGACACAAACGATGGGAGTTAAATGATGCGCAAATGCTGCATGTGTTTTTTTATTTACAGATTCATCTGTTTCATTATAATATTCACGACGTTCTGAGTGTCCAATGACAACATGTGTCACACCGATATCTTTTAACATAACTGGACTTACTTCTCCTGTGAATGCACCATTTTCTGCTTCATGCATCGTTTGCGCTGCTACTTGTACGTTTGTGCCTTCTAATTGAGACACTAAAAGTGATAAGTATGGAAATGGTGCACAAACAATCGCTTCAGTATGTTCATTCGTGTGAACAGTTTTCACTGCTTCTACAAATGCTTCCACCTCTTTTGTCGTTTTGTTCATTTTCCAATTTCCTGCAATTACTACGTTTCGCATTCTGAACACTCCTAAATTATTATTTATCGTCTAATGCAACAACACCTGGTAAAGCTTTTCCTTCCATAAATTCTAAAGAAGCTCCTCCACCAGTTGATACATGATCCATTTTGTCTGCTACACCAAACTTTTCAACCGCTGCTGCAGAATCTCCACCACCGATAACGGAATATCCTTCTGTTTCCGCTAATGCTTCTGCAACTGCTTTCGTTCCGTTTGCAAAAGGTTCCATTTCAAATACACCCATTGGTCCATTCCAAATGATGAAAGCAGAGTTGACAATCACATCATGGTATGTTTTAGCTGTCTCAGGTCCGATATCTAAACACATCCAACCTTGTTCGATCTCATCTGCTTGTACATTTTTTACATTTGCATCTTTCCTAAATGCGTCCGCAATGACCGCATCTGTTTGCATATAAAAATGAACGCCTTTTTCTTCTGCTTTTTTCATGAACGATTTCGCTAAATCAATTTTATCTTCTTCTAAAAGTGAATTGCCGATTTCATAGCCTTTTGCTTTTAAAAACGTACAAGCTAATCCACCACCAATAATTAAGTTGTCTACTTTATCTAATAAATTGTCAATGACATTAATTTTGTCTTTTACTTTTGATCCACCAATAATTGCAGTAAATGGACGTTTCGGACTCGCCAATGCATTTCCTAACACTTCGATTTCTTTTTCCATTAAAAATCCTGCAACTGCTGGTAATTTTTCTGCAACTCCTGCAGTAGATGCATGTGCACGGTGTGCTGTACCAAATGCATCATTCACATATATGTCCGCCATGTTCGCAAATGCTTCGATTAATGCAGGATCATTTGTATCTTCCCCTTTTTCGAAACGAACATTTTCTAATAATAAAATATCGCCATCTTGTAATGCACGAATTTTTTCGTCTACTTCTGGTCCGTAAACTGTGTTTGTTTTTACCACATTTTTATGTAAAAGTTCCGAAAGTTTTTTCGCAACTGGATCTAGTCGAAGCTCTTCCACAACTTCTCCTTTTGGACGTCCGAGATGAGAGGCCAAAATAATCTTCGCACCTTGCTCCACCAAATAATTTACTGTCGGTAAAACAGCACGAACACGCGTGTCATCTGTTACAACCCCATCTTCCATCGGAACGTTTAAGTCGACACGACAAAAAACTTTTTTTCCTTTAAGTTGAATATCTTTTAATGATTTTTTATTCATTGAGAAAAAATGCTCCTTTGCTCATTTGCGTATATGTTTTTTTATTCCATTTTCATTATACAAGATTCTAACAATATAATATAGTGAAAATGATAAAGTACAATCGTATTCATTTTCAGTCAATTCCCCATCAAGCATTACCATTGAAACACGCTGGCTAAAAATGTCCCACACTATACCCAATCTTTTTTCAAAATGTTCATTACAAAAAGGCCATGCAACCGCAATATGGAGCATGGCCATTCTTTTGAATTATAGTCCTTTTTCTTTTAAAAACTTCGCTAAGTCCACACAACGTGTAGAATAACCCATTTCATTATCGTACCAAGAAACGACTTTTACTAGATTATCTTCTAATACCATGGTAGATAAACCATCAATAATAGAAGAATGTGCATCTCCAACAATATCTTTTGAAACGATTGGCTCATCTGTATATGCTAAAATACCTTTTAAGTTTCCTTCTGCTGCATTTTTGAATGCTTCATTTACTTCTTCCGCCGTTACATTTTTATCTAATTCAGCAACTAAGTCTACAACAGAACCATCAGATACTGGGACACGCACTGCCATACCATTTAATTTTCCATTTAAGTTTGGTAACACTTTTCCAACTGCTTTCGCTGCACCTGTCGATGTCGGAATAATGTTTTCAGCAGCCGCACGTGCACGACGATAATCTTTATGTGGTAAATCTAAAATTTGTTGGTCGTTCGTATATGCGTGAATGGTTGTCATTAAACCACGTTTTATTCCAAACGCTTCGTCTAATACTTTTGCAAATGGTGCTAAACAGTTCGTCGTACAAGATGCGTTTGAAATAATATGATGATTTGCTGCATCATATTCCTCTTCGTTCACACCCATCACAACAGTGAAATCATCATCACTTGCTGGTGCAGAAACAATTACTTTCTTTGCCCCTGCCTCTAAATGTTTTGCTGCATCTTTACGGTTCGTAAAACGCCCTGTTGATTCAATCACTACTTCTACATCATGGTTTTTCCAACCAATATTTGCTGGATCAAATTCTGAGTACACATGAATTTTCTTTCCGTTCACAACTAAATCGCTTCCGTCTACTTCAACGGTTGCATCTAATTTCCCATGTACGGAATCATATTTTAATAAATGAGCTAACATTTCAGCATCTGTTAAATCATTGATCGCTACCACGTCAAATCCATCATCATTTAATGCTTGTCTAAAAATATTACGTCCAATTCTACCAAATCCGTTAATACCTACTTTTACTGTCATATTTATTTCCTCCTTAAAATATCAATATTTATGTTTATTTAAAATTTCTTTTGCTGCCGCTTCATCGGTTATTAATACGTCTGTTTTTTTCTTTTGTACGTAAGATACGATTGCATCGGCTTTCTTACAACCACCTGCAACAGAAATAACATGTTTATCATCTGTTAAATCTTCCAATTGCAAACCAATCGTTCGTACCTTATGTACAACATTCCCTTTTTTATCGAAATAATAACCAAATGCTTCACTTAAAGCATCATTTTCTTCTAACATTTCAATAACTGCTTGTTCTGTTTGACGGCGTTTCGCCATCGTTAATGCTTGGCCAATCCCGTGAATAACGATATTTGCCTTTTGAATCAAATGTACTGTCTCTTGAACAGACGGTTCATTCACAAATGACTGGTACAATGTTTCACTCATTGGGTCTGGTACATGTAATAAACGATATGTCCCTTTTTCTTTTTCCGCCATTTTTGCCGCAATCATATTTGCTTGATTTTCAACCTTCTCACCAACTCCTCCACGAGCCGGAAGAAATAAACAGCGGTATGTGTCAAACGGAACCATCGCATCTGCAATAGCAGCCATTGTCGTTCCACCTGTTACAGCAATGGACACATCTTTATGAATAATTGCTTGTAAATAATGAACTGCTGCCCGCCCCATTTCTTGTTTGACAAACATATCTTCATCACTATTGCCAGCTACGACGATTACTTTTTTCAAGGATAATGCTTCTTGTAACTGTTGTTCTAACAAAGTCAATCCACTTAATTGTCGTACATAGTCATGGAGCTGTATAATGGCATCTTTTCCTTCAGCTGTCATGAGCATTCCTTTAGTCGAACTTGAAACGAGTCCTAATTGTTGCAATATGTCAAGTTCATTACGAACAAGTCGTTCTGGCACACGTAGCTTATCTACAATTGCTCGTCTTCCTACAGGTTCATGTAAGGAAATCGTGTAGAGCACATTGTAACGTTGAGCCATTTTTTCTAATAAATCTGGGAACACGGCTTTTTTCCATTGCATTAATTGTTCCATGGAAACACCCTTTAACTAAAAGTCTTTTGAATTTCCAAACACTACATGGGACATTTTCGTCCTACGAAGAACAAATTCGACCCACTTAGTGTAAAAAATAATTATCTTTATATTATCATATTTTTTCCAATGAAATCAATATTTTTATCTCATTTCATTTCAAGAAGGATTGCTTCCATGTTTTCAAACGTCAACTGCGTGCTATTCAGCTCTATCTCGCCAATCTTTACGACCGGAATTTCAATTTGATATTTTTCTAATAAAGCATCGTCTTCATATATATCAATTTTTTCAATTGAAAATGGGTATACTGCTTGCATTGCTTCTAATAACGCTTCTGCCTCATCACAGAGTAAACAATTTTCTTTCGTAAAAAATTGCACTTTTTTCATTTCATCGCTTCCTCTTCATCCACTATTACATCATTCATCGTTTCTACAAAATGCTTTACAATCTGTGCCGTTAATCCCCAGATAACTTTATCTTCATATTGATAGAAATATTCCTTTTTTGCTCTCGGTCGCCAATTATAATCTTTCCCACCTTGAATAAGTTCATACGGAAAATCATCGGATGGCATTGGTTGAAAGGTGATGTCATAAACTGCTGGAGTATGTTCCAAGAAATATGTTAAAGGAACGGTAAACACTTCCGCTACTTCCTCTTTATTTATCTCCATCTTGGTAAGTGAGCGAATTTTTCCGATGAACGGATAAATACACGTACCAATATCTGAAATAATATAATCAAATGGAATAACTTCTTCTACATCTGCTGTTGTAATCCCTAACTCTTCGGTCGTTTCACGTATCGCACAATGTTTTGCTGATTGATCTGTTTCCTCTATTTTTCCACCTGGAAAACAGACATCCCCAGGTTGACTACGCATGTCATAGGAACGAACTTCAAACAATAGATGGATTCCATCTGATTGTTCCACTAATGGAATTAAAATAGCCGACTGACGATATTGTTTTTCTCCCATCATCTTCGGTTCTCTTTTAGTGAAACCTTCTAATATTCTCTTTATATCCAACAGACTCCCTCCCATTCTCTTAAATTCATTATATATGTATTCCTTACATTTTGAAACTCGCAATTCTTTGTTGTTATTTTTTATAAAATGTGTACAATTAGTAATGGATAGAAATTATCCTTTAAATTGGTCCCGTGAGGCTAACAAGGTGAACGAAATGATACATATTTTGTAATGTCAACATGTATACACCTTGGGAGAGGTGTATTTTTTTGCAAAAAAATCGTTCACTCAAAAATAAACATTGGAGTGAAGTAAGATGGCAAAGAACGGAGAAATTCAAGTACATGAACGCCCTCCATTACAACAGAGCGTTCCATTAGGAATCCAACATTTATTCGCAATGTTTGGTTCCACTGTTTTAGTTCCTATTTTATTCGGCATTAACCCTGCAGTCGTTTTATTAATGAACGGAGTCGGAACATTAATTTATTTATTCATTACGAAAGGGAAAATCCCTGCCTATTTAGGTTCAAGTTTTGCATTCATTTCCCCTGTGCTTGTTGTATTAGGAAAATATAATGGAGAAGAGGGATTCAGTTATGCGCTTGGTGGATTTTTAATCGTTGGTATCGTGTTAACGATTGTCGGTATATTAATTAAATTCATCGGGACGAGCTGGATTGATATTGTTTTTCCACCTGCAGCAATGGGAGCAATCGTTGCAGTTATTGGATTAGAACTTGTACCAGTTGCAGCAGAAATGGCGGGATGGATTCCAGCCGCAGACGCACCGGCAGATTGGGTAATGGATAAAACAGATGCGCTTGTAGCATTGTTAACTTTACTACTTACGATTGTATTTTGGGTAACGATGCGTGGTTTTTTAAAAATCATTCCGATTTTACTCGGAATTACTGCAGGATATATTATCGCCTATTTCTTCGGTATTCTGGATGTATCAGCAGTAGATGAAGCAACTTGGTTTACTACACCGGAGTTTTATACGATGAAGTTTGATTGGACAGCGGCACTTATCATTTTACCTGCGGCGCTCGTTTTAATTCCGGAACATATCGGACACTTATTCGTCACGAGTAATATCGTCGGAAAAGATTTAACAAAAGATCCTGGACTTGATCGTTCCTTCATTGGAAATGGTGTATCAACAATGATTTCTAGTTTCTTCGGTTCTACACCAAACACAACATATGGCGAAAATATTGGTGTACTAGCAATTACTCGCGTGTACTCAACCTATGTCATTGGAATAGCAGCAATTATGGCGATTCTGTTATCCTTTATCGGAAAATTAGCAGCTTTAATTCAGTCGATTCCAACGCCTGTCATGGGTGGGATTTCATTATTATTATTCGGAATCATTGCGGCAAGTGGAATTCGAATGCTTGTAGAGGCAAAAATTGATTATTCTAAATCACAGAACTTAATTTTAACATGTGTCGTCTTAGTTATCGGTATTAGTGGTGCATCCATTCAAATCGGGGAAGCATCTTTAACAGGAATGGGACTAGCTACTGTTGTTGCGATTGCATTAGGATTATTTTTTAAAGTACTAGATTTATTGAAATTATCGAATGAATCTTAATCGCATAAAAATCGAAAAAGTAATTTCAGAGTCGACATCATCGTTTTGGTGCTTTACTAACTAGAGTTGGGGTCGTCTTATTAACATCCTCCTTCCTTGCAAATTCAGCAAAAAAGGAGGATGCTTTTTTTATGCATTTGAAAACCGCTCCGGTACTGCCTCGGGTTTTCAGTAGCATTGATCTTATAACAGAAGGAAACAATCCTAATGCAAGAATACGGTGTGAAGTTGCAAGAATACAGCCTGAAGTTGCAAGAATACGAACCAGAGTTGCAAGAATACAGCACGAGGTTGCAAGAATATGACCCAAAGTTGCAAGAATACAACCCAGAGTTGCAAGAATACAGCACGAGGTTGCAAGAATACAGCACGAAGTTGCAAGAATATGGCCCAAAGTTGCAAGAATATGACCCAGAGTTGCAAGAATACAGCACGAGGTTGCAAGAATATGACCCAAAGTTGCAAGAATACAACCCAGAGTTGCAAGAATACGAACCAAAGTTGCAAGAATACAGCCTGAAGTTGCAAGAATATGACCCGAGGCTGCAAGAATGCAGCCCGAAGTTGCAAAAATACAGCCCAAAGTTGCAAGAATGCAACTCCAATCACCTTCCCACCAAAATAAACATAAGTGTAGAAGAGTTGAAAAAACAAAAATCAAATCTAGGAATATATAGCTAAAGCCAAAACATTCTCTCCTTCTACAAGAAAATGAGACAAATGAATTTTCCCCTCAATAAATAAGCTCTTCCATTTTCAGAATTATTGGTATTTTCCTACTTTTACATTATAATAAAATTTGTACAGAAAAAGGAGTGGTGTAAATGGCAAATGGTTTATTTGGTGAATTTGGTGGAAGCTATGTTCCAGAAGATTTACAAGTAGTATTAGACCAATTAACAGAAGCATTTGAAACATATAAAGATGATCCTGAATTCCGGAATGAATTTACTTATTATGCAAAAAATTTTATCGGACGTGAAAATCCATTAACATTTGCAAAAAATTTAACAGAAAAAATCGGTGGTGCCAAAATTTATTTAAAACGTGAAGATTTGAATCATACTGGTGCACATAAAATCAATAATGTAATCGGACAAATTTTACTTGCAAAAAGAATGGGAGCGACAAGAATTATCGCTGAAACTGGTGCTGGACAACATGGTGTGGCAACTGCTACAGCATGTGCAATGTTTAATATCCCTTGTATCATTTACATGGGAAAAACAGATATGGAACGCCAAGCATTAAATGTATTTCGTATGGAATTACTCGGTGCAGAAGTTGTCCCTGTAACTGCCGGACAAGGTCGTTTAAAAGATGCTGTCGATGCTGCATTAAACGATTTAATGGAAAACTATGCACATACATTTTATTTAATTGGTTCCGTCGTTGGACCACACCCATTCCCATCGATGGTCAAACATTTCCAATCGATCATTAGTGAGGAAGCAAAAGCACAAATATTAGAGATAGAAGGAAAATTACCAACCGCTGTCATCGCTTGTGCTGGTGGTGGAAGTAATGCGATTGGAGCATTCGCTCATTTTATCCAGGATGAACATGTACGTCTCATTGGTGTCGAACCGAAAGAGGCCCCAACATTGACCGAAGGGGTACCTGCTGTCCTACATGGATTCAAATGTTACACATTGCTTGATGAGGAAGGAAATCCAGCCCCAACTTATTCGATTGCCGCTGGGTTAGATTACCCAGGAATTGGGCCAGAGCATAGTTATTTAAAACAAACAGGTCGTGCAGAATATGTTGCCGTAACAGGTGATGAGGCATTAGAAGCATTCAAATTATTGTCCCGTGTCGAAGGAATTATTCCTGCACTAGAGAGCGCTCATGCTATTGCTTATGCTACAAAATTAGCGAAAGATTTAAACTCGGATGATATTATTATCGTAAACTTATCCGGACGTGGCGACAAAGATGTGGACCAAGTATTTGAAATGGAAAAAAGAAAATAACCTCCTTTTCGTCGTACATTTTTTAAAAAATATATTCTGTTCTATAACAAAATCATTGATTTTTCAAATAATTCTTGTTTATAATAAAAGAAACTATGAAAATAAAGGAGAATTTCAAATGCCATCTGTTGTAGAACAATTAAAAGAATTACCGACCACTGCGATCTCGGACGTACTAAAAGGATTGAATAATATTGATTCGAGCATAAAACCTTTGAAAGATACATATAAGATTGCTGGTGAAGCGTTCACTGTACAAACTGCTGTCGGTGATAACTTAGCATTATTAACCGCTTTAAAAGAAGCAAAACAAGGCGACATTTTAGTCGTTGATGTAAAAGGAGATACTTATCGTGCTGTTGCCGGAGACTTTGTCGTTGCAATGATGCAAACAATGGAAATCGGTGGGCTTGTCGTTGACGGTGCAGTGAGAGATGTGATCGATATTAAACAATTAAATTTCCCTGTATTTGTCCGTAATACAACGACTGCATCTGGTAGTAAGAACGGTCCAGGAGCAACAAATATTCCGATTTCTTGTGGTGGAGTGCATGTAAACCCAGGTGATATCATTGTTGGAGATGTCGATGGAGTGGTTGTAATTCCAAAAGATAGAGCTGAAGAAGTATTAGAAGGCGCAAAACAAAAAGTAGCAAAAGATGAAGAACGTGAGGCAAAAATTTTAGGAAACAAAGAAGCGGTAATTGAATATGTAAATGGCATGATTGCTAAAAGTAAAAAATAACTAAAAAACCGAAATGAAGGCATTATCGCTTTTCATTTCGGTTTTTCTTCTTTTCATCATACCGTTTGTCGATGGTTAAAAATAAACCATACAGAAACGAAGTTAAAATACCTTGCCAAATAATATCGATTTTTAATGGTTTTCCTAAAAACAACTTCATCCCGGCTAATATAACAATAAAAAATACAGCAAACAAGATGGATTGCTTTACAATTTTCTGCAAAAGAAACCCTCCAAAACTTGACTTAAAACTTATGCGTTTTTCTTTCTTTTCGTGTTTTTAGCCGAATCCACCCGTAAAAGAAATAAAGTACTGCAAACACAATAGCGATGCGAAGAGGGGTTAAAAAGGTTACATCACGTAACGGTAAACGCCCAACATAAGCAATGCCAAAAAACAAAGCACCATATATAAAACTTTCCATCAATAGTTTACGCAACAAATCCCACCTCACTAATTTTTACCCTCTATTTACACCATTAAACATGGATACATTTTACAGGATATAAAAGAAAATTTTACCATACATAAAAATAGAATGAAACTATGACAAAAAAGCGCCTATTCTTATAGACGCTTTTTGATTACATAAAAATTTTCCCTGGGTTTAAGATATTATTTGGATCAAGCACTTGTTTCATGCTCATCATGACATCTACTGCATCCCCATGCTCTTGACGTTGGAATCCTTTCTTCCCAATTCCTACCCCATGCTCCCCAGTACAAGTCCCACCTAATTCAATCGCTTTTCTGGCAATTTTTTCTGTTACTTCTAATACAATTAATTTTTCTTCTTCATTTGCTCTTTCAAATGTTAAAAATGTATGGAAATTCCCATCCCCAACATGTCCTAAAATACCTCCATGAATACCGGATTCATCCATTAATTCACGTGTGTAATGAATAATGACAGGTAATTTTGAAATTGGCACACAAACATCTGTAATGAAATAGCTTATCCCTTGTTGGTGTTGAAAGGCATATGCCATTTCATGTCGGGCACGCCATAATTCATTTCGTTCTTTCGTCGTCTTAGCAATAGCCCAATTGTCACAGCCAATATCTTCCATTAAATCTTTCACGACTGCTACCTGTGCATCGACCATATCTTTCGTACCTGCAAACTCAAAGAACAAGGAATGTTGTTCAGGAAACGTATAATCACCATACGCATTTACCGTTTTAATACTTGTATCATCGACTAATTCCATTCTCGTAATCGAAATGTCATTCGCTAATACTGCGTATGCTCCTTCCGCACATTCTTCCACTGTAGAAAATGTACACCTTGCTGCTATTAGATATTCTGGAATACCGAATAATTTTAGTGAAATTTTCGTAATAATTCCAAGCGTTCCCTCTGATCCGGTAAAAAGTCCTGTTAAACTATATCCTGAAGAGGTTTTCTTCGCTTTCGTACCAGTATGAATGACACGCCCGTCCGCTAAAACTACTTCTAAATCAAGGATACAATCTCGCATGGAACCGTAGCGAACAGCTGTCGTTCCACTCGCATTCGTTGCTGCCATCCCACCAATTGTTGCATCTGCTCCTGGATCGATTGGAAATTGTAAACCATATTTATTTATTTTTTCATTTAACATCGTTCTCGTGATTCCAGGTTCAACTGTCACGGTCATATCTTCTGGTGAAAATTCAACTACTTGATTCATTCTTTCTAAGTTTAAAGAAATACCTTTTTCTAACGGAATAACTTGCCCTTCTAATCCTGATCCAAATCCATACGCCGTAACCGCGACAGCTTGTTCATTCGCAATATGTAAAATTTGTTGAATATCTCCTGTCGATTCTGGAAAACAGACGACATCTGGTAAAACAGGGTCGTGTGATGACTCGTCACGACTATGTCGATATAATTCTGATTCGGATGTAGAAATTTGATCTTTACGTAATACTTTCTCTAATGCGTCTTTTATTCCCATCGTTCTTCTCCCCTTTACCTTTTACATATATTTATTTTATCATAGGCCATTAAAAAATGCGTTTGTTTTCTGAAAACTTACGCGATTTTTTCATACAGTCGGACAAATACAACATATATAACATATCCTAGACTATATCCAACGATTACATCTGTTAGATAATGGACATGAATGATATAACGACTAACTCCTATGAGCGCTATTAATATTATCGCAGCAACATAAATGAAATGACGCACCCCATCTTGCTGCCATTTTTTCGTTAAAAAATATGCCACCAGCAAATAACAAACGATAGATACCATTGCATGGCCTGATGGAAAACTAAAGCCAACCGCATCTAATGTTGGCTCAATGCTCGGTCGTTCCCTTTCGACGATTAGTTTTATGCTTTTATTCAATAAATGACTCAATACAATTGCACTAACAAAAATAGCTGTCGGGATGATCGAACGAAATAAAAATAGGAAACATATACTGATACATATAACAAAAGGGATGAGCCAGCTCTTAGAACCCAATACTGTAATATTCGCAAAAAATGTGTATATAATCGTATCGTCGAATAATGAAACGAATGGTTGTGTAAACTTATCTAATAATGGTTCTTTTTGTAAAACCGCAATTTGAATTGTCCATGTTAACAGAAAAATGGACAGAATAAACACGGAGAGTAATTTTATTTTATGACTTTTATTCATTTTGCCCTCCAAATAGTATAATTAATTGTAGTTTTATGGTAATCTTATAATACTATAGATGTTTCAACGATGTCGAACACAATATAAAATAATGGTAGAAAGGAATATGTGCGATGATTACAAAACAATTTATAATTACAGCAGATGTTGGACTACATGCTCGACCTGCAACACAACTCGTACAACAAGCGAGTAGGTATTCTTCAGAAATAGAATTAAAATATAAAGAAAAGAAAGTGAATGTTAAGTCGATTATGGGCGTCATGTCACTCGGTCTTTCAAACGGTGCAGAGTTCGAGTTAATTGTAGACGGACCAGATGAAGAAGAAGCAATACAAGGTTTAGAAAACTTATTAAATAAAGAAGGTATTGCAAAGTAACATTAGCACCAATTCAAGAAGAGAGGTTTGGGATGTAATAATTCATTTGAATCATTTTAGAAATGTACGATACTTTTCTAGCATTCATTCGTATTACGTTATGTTTCCCGACCTCTTTTTTTGTTTGCATCGATATGTTCGTGAACTACCTACAAGATTACATTTGAAATTAGATGAAAGACAACGATGATGCCTTAACAAATGCTTTCTTCCTTACCTAAATAAAAAACACCCACACAACCTTCCTTATAACAAAGATATTGTGTGAGCATTCTTTTTATACTAATACATCTTCATTTTTCCCTTGCGATGCTGCTTGTTTCTCCTCTTCCGTTAAGTAAGTTAATGTTTTACCCGTAAATCCATAAAACACCGTTAAAATCGGACTTAATAAACAGAAAAATGCAAATGGTAAATAGGCCAATGTCGATACACCTAATACAGTCGTGATAAACACCCCACATACACTCCATGGAACAAGTGGATTGACAACTGTTCCAGCATCTTCTGAAACTCGCGCTAAGTTAATATTATGAAGGCCAACCTTTTTATATTGTGGTGCATAAGATTCCCCTGTGAGCAAAACAGATAAATATTGTTCTCCAATTAATACGTTTATACCGATTGCCGTTAATGCAGAAGCTAAAATAACAGAGCGAACTTTTTGTAATTTCGATTCAATTGCTGACAATAATTGTGGCACAATACCTAATGTAAATAATAAACCACCTAAACTTAAAGCTAATAACACAATTCCAATTGTAAAGAACATCGATTCCATTCCACCACGTGTAAGCAATGCATCCACTTCTTCGATTCCTGTTTCAGAAACATATCCGCCATAAAGAATACCAATAATCTCTCCTAAGGAACGTACTTCATTAAAAAATGAAATAATGATCGCAGCTAAAGCGCCTAAAGCTAACGATAAAATAGCTGGCATTTTTCGGATGGAACAAATAATTAATACAGCAATTGGAATGATTCCTGCATACCAACTTACAAGACCCGTATCAAACAATCCATCCTGAAATGTATACATCGCATCAAAATCCGCTTCCGTAATATTCGGTGATAAAACCGCAAATAGAATAAGCGAAATAATAAACGCAGGAATAGTTGTCCATCCCATATTTCTAATATGATCAAATAAATCCACTTTTAATACGGATGATGCCATGTTCGTCGTATCTGATAATGGGGACATTTTATCCCCAAAAAACGCCCCTGAAACAATCGCACCAGCTGTCATTGCAAGTGATATATCTAATGTACTTGCAATACCGATAAACGCCACTCCAACCGTACCGACCGTTGTCAACGAACTACCAACACTAATACCAATAATCGATGCAACGACAAATACAATCGCTAAGAAAAACTTAGGTGTTACTAAGTTAAAGCCGAAATACACTAATGTCGGAATCGTTCCCCCAATCATCCATGCACTAATTAAAATCCCAATAAAGAAGAAGAGTAGTGTTGCTGTAATCCCTACTTTGGCCCCTTCCGTAATCCCTTCTTCCATATCTGAATAAGAAACTTTTTTTATAAAACCGTACACGATTAAAAATAGTATGGCAAAAATGATTGGAATATGTGGTACTGTTTCTAAGAAAATGATACTAAAACTCATGATGAAAATAATTACTGCCGCAACAACTATCGCTTCGATTGTTGATGGCATTTGAACCGCTTTTATTCGAAACATAAAACGAACTCCTCACTTATTTATAGATTAAACAATATTTGTACTATCATATCATTTGTGAACGCTCACAATAAAATCATAATCCTTACAAGTAGCAAGCAAAAAGAGACAGACGTCAAAATCGTCTCTCTACTCATATTTTTCACTGTTATGTTCCATGAGACCAATTTTGTAGCAAATCTATGTAAAAAATGCGTTATTTCCTTGTACGACAAAATTGTAATTTCTGTTCAATATTTGTTCTTCCTTTGGACATTGGCACTTTTTCTGGGTACCCCATTTGTAAAATGGCGGCAATTTTCACTTCTTGTGGGGACAATCCTACATCTTTTGCAAAATGTTCTTCATGCATGGATGGGGTAATCGTCCATAACACCCCGACACCATACTCCCATGCGGCTAGTTGTACATTTTGAATAAATGCACAAACGGCTGCATATTCCTCTTCATATCGAACTGGATCTTCTTCCATTGGAAAATAAATTAATGCATGATGTGGAATATCGAATAAAAACTGACTAATGGAATCGATTGTTTTTTCTGCTTTATCTGTTCCATCTCTTTTTAAAACACCTAAGCGAACATAACTATCAATCGTCGCTTGAATGATACGGTGTTTTCCTTCGTTTTCATATAGGATGACATTCCACGGTTCCTTCATATAATGGGTCGGTGCCCAAGTTCCATATGTAAATATTTCTTTCAATATATGTGGTGGAACATTTTCTTTTTTAAATGAATGGATAGATCTTCTTTCTTTAATTGTCTGTAATATCGTCACAGAATCCCCCTCTACATAGCTATCATTATGTTCTATTATAGCACGGTTTCTCGTATCAGTTCGTTTGCAATATATTTATATGAATGAATGGAACTCGCTATCTTTTACATCATATAAACTTTATTTGATTCATTCATCTTAATTTCGGTATATTCGTATAATTTTTTCTTGTTTTCGTTTACACTAGTAGATAAGAGCGTTGTTTTTAGAAAGGATGAAGGAAATGTCAAAAATATTAAAACGACATGAAGTAGACGAAGCGACAACATGGGATGTTACATCCTTATTTAAAGATGAAACATTATTTGAAGCAGAACTCGTTTCTGTCGTAAAGGATGTCGAAACGGTACTTCAATATAAAGGAAAATTACATGAAGATGCGGAGCATTTATTCGGTGCGATCAAAACATTAGAAACATTACAAGAACGACTTGTTCGTCTTTCTACATATGCAATGCTACAAATAAGTGCGGATGGAACAAATCCGACACACCAAGCGAATGCAGCGAAAGTATCTGCTAACTTTGCTGAAATCGCTGGAAAACTAGCATTTTTCGAGCCGGAAATTTTATCAATCGATGAAACGACTATTCATCAATATATGGAAGAAGAACAACAATTACAGCCATACAAAAAAATGTTACAAGATATTTTAGCCAAAAAACCGTACACACTTTTACCAGAGGTGGAGGAAGTACTTGCTTCGTTAAGCGATGTGCTTGATGCACCATATATGATTTATGAACGAAGTAAATCATCCGATATGACATTTAAATCATTTGTAGACGTTTTAGGAAATACACGTCCAATGTCAGAAGCTCTGTATGAAGATGAGTATGAAATGGCGACACGCTCCAATGTTCGAAAACTAGCTTATGATCGCTTCGTTGAAACATTCAATCGATATAAAAATACATATGCCGCAACATATGCAACAGAAGTACAAAAACAAGTAACATTATCAAAGGTTCGTGGATATGACTCCGTTATCGATATGCTTTTACACGAGCAACAAGTAACGAAGGAAATGTATGAAAATCAATTACATGTCATTCAAGAAGAGCTTGCACCACATATGCGTCGTTTAGCAAAATTAAAGGAAAAAATTTATCAATTAGATAACATTCGCTTTTGTGACCTAAAAGCCCCCATTGATCCAGATTTTGAACCGACCATTTCATTTGAAGAAGCCGAAAAAAACATTATTGCTTCTTTAGAACCTTTAGGTATAGAATATAGTGCCATAATGAAAAAGGCTTTCTCTGACCGTTGGATTGATTATGCATCCAATGTCGGGAAACAATCTGGTGCATTTTGTGCAAGTCCATATGGGGCACATCCATATATTTTATTAACGTGGACTGGTAATGCGCGTGGGATGTTTACGTTAGCACATGAACTTGGACATGCTGGACATTTTTATTTAGCGAATGAACATCAAACATTATTCAATACGGAACCATCTACTTATTTCGTTGAAGCACCATCCACGATGAATGAACTTTTATTAGCAGAACACTTGATGAAAGAAACAGATGACCCGCGTATGAAACGTTGGATTATTAGTGTATTACTTGATACGTATTACCATAATTTCGTCACCCACTTATTAGAAGGTGCATTCCAGCAAAGGGTATATACTTTAGCGGAAGAAGGTGTCCCTTTAACAGCAGATGTATTATGTGAAGAAAAAGAGGCAGTGATCCGTAATTTTTGGGGCGACACAGTAGAACTGGATAAAGGTGCTGGTCTCACTTGGATGAGACAACCACATTATTATATGGGCTTATATCCGTACACATATTCCGCTGGATTAACTGTAGCAACCGCTCAATTACAAAAAATAAAACGGGAGGAAGATAATGCGATCCATCGTTGGTTAGAAGTATTACGTGCAGGTGGGACGAAAAAACCAGTTGATTTAATTAATATGTTAGAGATTGATATGACTACGACGGCGCCAATTAAAGAAGCAGTCGCCTATGTTGGAAAATTAATTGATGAACTCGAAAAGAGTTTTGCACCATAATGAATAGGTCGTCCACAATTTTAGTTTTGTGGGCGACTTTTTACATAACGTTCGATTATTAACTTAAGATCGTACATATTTTAAGATAATTTTTTGTGCGCAATAATAATGAACGGAACTTTTGATACTGTTTGCACTCATATCAAGATGAAATATAGCAAGGAGGCACACACATGACATATGCCATTTCATTTGAAAATGTTTCTTTCACTGTCAATGATCGCCATATTTTGAATCATATTACAGGCAATATTGAAAAAGGAAAAATTACCGCCCTTGTCGGCCCATCTGGTGCCGGAAAATCTACTTTATTAAAAATGTGTAATGGGCTACTTTCTCCTACTTCTGGACATATTTTTATCGATGGAGAACCCATTACATCCTATGAACCGACGACATTACGGAGAAAAGTAGGTTTCGCCCTTCAAAATGCACCAATGATTCGTGAAACCGTATATGATAACATCAACTTACCATATGCTTTAACCGGTGAAACAATTAGTGAACAGGAAGCGATCGATTTTTTAAAGCTCGTTGGACTGCATGAATCCTTTTTACATACATCGATTGACGACTTATCTGGTGGAGAACGGCAACGTGTATCTCTCGCACGCACACTCGTCCCACAAAGTGACATCTTACTGCTCGATGAAATTACTTCTGCATTAGATAAACAAGCAATGCTCGACATTGAACAATTAATCCTTCATTTAAAAAGCGAGAAAAATTTAACGATTATTTGGATTACCCATCAAATGGAACAAGCAAAACGTTGTGCAGACAATATATGGGTACTCATGGATGGAAAGTTAGAAGAAATTGGTTCGAATGCTCTTTTATCTCATTCCACGAATGAACGTGTCGAACAATTTTTGCATGGAGGGATAAAATGACATATACAACATTAGCCATAACACTTATATTCGTCCTTATTCCACTTGTTTTATCCAAAACATTAAAATTAGAACTCGAAAAAGATGTCATAATTGCTACCATTCGCTCGATTATTCAGCTTTTAGCAGTCGGGTACATATTGAAATTCGTTTTTGATTCAGAAAGTTTTCTTTACATAGGATTAATGGTACTATTGATGGTTGTAGCTGCAACAAACAATGCTCGAAAAAAAGGAAATAATATTAAAGGAATTGTTTGGAAAGTCGCATTTACTCTAATTAGTGTAGAAATCGTTACACAAAGTATTTTACTCGGCTTTGGCATTGTCCCACCTACTGCCCAATATATTATTTCTATTAGTGGGATGATTATAGGTAATTCGATGGTTTTATCCATTTTATTTCTAAATCGTTTTAAAGCAGAATTAGACAATTCACAAGATCAAGTGCAATTATTTTTATCTCTTGGTGCCACACCAAAACAAGCAATCCATCGTCAACTTATTGATGCGATAAAAGCAAGTATGATCCCGACAATTGAAAGCCAAAAAACGATGGGACTTGTACAATTACCGGGTATGATGAGTGGTCAAATTATCGCAGGTGCTGATCCATTACAAGCGGTGCAATTCCAATTGCTTATTCTGTTTTTATTATTAACGACAGCTGCAATGACGAGCGTTATACTAGGTTTTTTAGTGTATCCAACACTTTTTAATAAACAAATGCAATTTTTAAAATTTATGTAAGAAAGGATTTGGACATAGTGCAATATGATGTCACAGTAATTGGTGGCGGTCCATCTGGTTTAATGGCAGCCATTTCTGCTGCAGAAACTGGTGCAAATACATTATTATTAGAAAAAGGACAAAAGCTCGGAACAAAGCTAGCAATCTCGGGCGGTGGACGTTGTAATGTAACGAATCGCCTTCCAGAAGACGAGGTCATTCGTCATATTCCAGGCAATGGGAAATTCCTTTACAGTGCTTTTTCTATTTTTAACAATTATGATATTATCGATTTCTTTGAAAATTTAGGTGTCGGTTTAAAAGAAGAGGACCATGGTCGAATGTTTCCAAAATCAAATTCCGCTCAATCTGTCGTGCAAACATTAATTGACCGCCTTCATACATTAGGAGTGACAGTGAAATTAAACCATCCTGTTGAAGCAATCCATTATGACAAGGAAGCCCATACGGTCATTTTGCAAAACGGGAAAAACATAATGACAAAAGCGATCGTCATAGCGGTTGGAGGGAAATCTGTCCCACATACAGGATCAACCGGGGACGGATATGCTTGGGCAAAAAAGGCTGGCCATACGATCACAGAACTATATCCGACTGAAGTCGCTTTAACTTCAAAAGAAAAATTTATTCGCGACCGCACCTTACAAGGGCTGTCGCTTCGGGATGTAGCTGTTTCCGTTTTAAATAAAAAAGGTAAAGTGATTGTCACACATGAAATGGATATGGTGTTCACACATTTCGGTGTATCTGGACCTGCTATTTTACGTTGCTCTCAATTCGTTGTAAAAGAATTGATGAAAGGTGCCAAAAAAGTTACACTACAAATCGATTTACTCCCACATATCTATGAACATGCATTAACAGAAATGGTCCTATCAGCCGTACAACAAAATGCAAAAAAGTCATGTAAAAATATCTTTCGGGAAGTAACCAAGTTACCAGAACGAATGGTGACCTTTCTATTGGAACAGGTAGAAGTCGAGGAAACGACAAAATGTGGGAATATCCAAAAAGAAACATTGCTCCAGATGATTTCATTGCTTAAAAATTTTACTTTCGATGTACATGGTTCATTACCAATTGAAAAAGCATTCGTAACAGGTGGCGGAGTATCTACAAAGGAAATCGCCCCAAGTACAATGGGATCCAAATGGATGGAACGATTATTTTTCTGTGGGGAAATATTAGATATCCACGGGTATACAGGTGGATACAATATTACTTCTGCCCTCGTAACAGGAAGACTTGCTGGAATGAATGCTGCATATGAAGGATTAGCTTAAATAAAAATTACCATTCCTTTACTGGACTGGTAATTTTTAGGTTGAATTGTCAGAATTATTAACAAATTCAATCTAATTATCCACAGAAATGTGGATAATTATCGTTATACATCCTTTATTAGAGCTGTTAAGATGGCTGTTAACACTTTTTCATCATGCTGATTGTACGTCGTCATTTTACATGTAACGAGTCCACGGTTACCTTTTATAGCTTTTTTATCTGTTATTTTCACGATCACACGTAATATATCACCCGGATATACAGGTTTTTTGAAAATCACCTTGTCCATTTGACGCCCAGCAATGATTTCATCACCGTACGCTCCTACCTCTATCCATAGTTTAAATGAAATATTTAATGTATGAATTCCTGAAGCGATAATGCCACCAAATTCCGTTTCATTTGCACGGACCTCGTCTACATGCATATATTGTGGATCAAATTTACGTGAGAAGGCTTGAATTTCCTCTAACGTCATTTGATAAGATGCTGTTTCATAGCTTTTTCCAATTTCAAATTCAGAAAACTTCACTTTCATTACTCCTTTTTCATATAAACATACCCTTATCGTACTACATATGTAGGGAATAATCATCTTCTCCTTTTCATTCCACCTTCTTTCTCTTATAATGAATATAACGTATCGGCACAAAGGAGCGATGGCATGTTTCGTAGACGAATGAAGCATACACAACGATTTCAAGAAGTATTAAATACATTTTTAAAAAATGGTTTTAGCCACTTTTTATTTCGAATTGGTTTAACTGATCGAAAAAAATATTCCGAAACATCCGATATGAATTTACAAGATATCGGTAGTAAGTTACGTAATACATTACAACAATTAGGTCCAACTTTTATAAAGCTAGGACAAATTGCTAGTTCTAGAAATGACCTAATCCCGAAGGAAATTACAGATGAATTAGAAAAATTACAAGACGATGTATTTCCAATTCCATATGAAAAAATTGAAGCAACGATAGAAGAAGAATTACATGCTCCTATCCATGTATTGTTCGCACATTTTAATATAGAACCGCTAGCGACGGCTTCTATCGGACAAGTACATATTGCCACCCTACATACAGGGGAAGAAGTTGCTGTAAAAATTCAACGACCGAGCATTGAAACAACGATGCAAACCGATTTAGAAATTTTACGTGATTTCTCAAAGTTTTTAGAGGATCATTTTGCATGGGCTCGTGCCTACCAATTACGTGATATGGTTGATGAATTTGCATTTTCATTAAGCAATGAATTAGATTACATGCATGAGGGGCGTAATGCGGAAAAGATTGCTAAGCAACTAGCAGATAATGATGATGTACATATTCCAATCGTTTATTGGCAGTATACAACGAAAAAAGTACTCACGATGGAAATGATCCACGGAATAAAAGTAAACCATTATGAGGAATTAGAAGCACATGATTATGATAAACGAAAAATTGCAAAAACGATTACAAATGCAATGTTTGAGCAAATTTTTATCGACGGATTTTTTCATGGAGATCCACATCCAGGTAATATTTATATTTTACCGAGAAACCGTGTCGTCTTTTTAGATTTTGGTATGGTCGGCCAACTGACAGAAGAAATGCGCTACCATTTTACATCACTCGTCATAAATTTACAGTTAGGAAATGCAAAAGGAATCGTGAAGACATTTGGTAAATTAGGGATGATGACGGGCGAAACAGATCGGAGCTCCTTATTACGTGATCTAGAATATTTAATAGCGAAATATTATGATATGCCGATGAAGCAAATTAAACTTGGGGCGATCATTAAAGAGGTGTTCGATATTGCTTATGAATATGAACTACAATTACCGAATGAAATTTCTATTTTAGGAAAAACAATCATCACGATTGAAAAAATCATTTCGGGATTAGATCCCACTTTCAGTATCATGTCAGCCGTGGAGCCTTTTGGAAAACGGCTAATTCAAGAAAGAATGCAACCATCTTTTATTGCGAAAAAAACGTGGGAACAGCTAATTGATAATGCTGATATTTTATCTGAGCTACCACAAGATGTAAAAGATGTTACAACAACATTAAAAAAAGGCAAGCTCCGTTTTGATATCAATGTTTCTGACTTACCTTTTTTTATGCGACGACTTGATAAAATTAGTAATCGTCTCTCATTTAGTATTATTTTACTGTCATTCTGTATTTTAATGGTCGGCCTAATCGTTGGCGCAGCTATTTCAGGCCAGACAACCTTATTATGGCGTTTGCCAGTCATTGAAATCGGTTCTGTCATCGCCTTTTTACTATTTATACTCATACTATTTTCTATCTTCCGCTCTGGTCGAATGTAGCCCTCTTGATTCGTTATCGTTTGGGCATACGCCGGGTGAAAAGATTCAACACAAAGGCGGATATCCGAAAGTGGAACGCGATTTCTGCGGTCACTTGCGTAATTATTGCGGATATCCGCAAGTGGAACGCGATTTCTGCGGTCTCTTGCGGAATTGGCACATATATCCGCAAGTGGAGCACGATTTCTTCTATCTCTTGCGGAATTAGCACGGATATCCGCAAGTGGAACGTGATTTCCTCAATCTCTTGCGGAATTAGCACATATATCCGCAAGTGGAACGCGATTTCTTCTTACTCTTGCGGAATTAGCACGGATTTCCGCAAGTGAAACGAGATTTCTTCAATCTCTTGCGGAATTATTACATATATCCGCAAGTGGAACGCGATTTCTTCTATCTCTTGCGGAATTAGCACGTATATCCGCAAGTTGAGCGCGATTTCCACGAACTCTTGCGGAATTGTTTATAAATGTCAAAATAATTAGGAGACACGTCAATATTTAGGACACATTTAAGTTAGTTTTCTCGATAATGCTAAGATTTATAATTTGTAATTAATTTTTTTAATTGTGCGTCCTCTTCTGCTGTCATTTAGTTTCTTATTGAACATCTTTATACATTGTTAAAGTATCATTTATATCAATACTCTATGATGGTACTACCTTCATGAACTATGAATTTCAGTAAATCAATTTCCAATATAGTTCAAAGTTAAATTTCTAAATAAAAACAAAACACCTAATTCCTAATAAGGCAATCAAGTGCTTATAGTTAATTCTGTAACATACTCCCAAATATTACCGAATTGGTCCCATAAGTTCAGTAATAACTAGAATATGTTCCTTCAGTTTGACTTTTTTTAGATTTTCTACTTTTTCTTCTCCGCCTAAACCTAATAGTGGTGTATAGCCGAAGCACTCATCATAATCCAATTCACCATATTGTCTAAGGGCTTCGGGATACGGTTGCCAAGAAAAATCTTCATCTTTAAATTCCAGATCATTAATATTTTGAAAGAAAAATTCAAATGTAAACATAATTGTTTTTACCACACCATACCTGTAATTAAGTAATCTAACAAATCCATCTGACCAAATAACTAGATCACCCATTCCTGTAGCAAACAACACAACTGAATCCTTGTATCTTTGACTACTCTCCCCTAGAATCTCTTTAAATTCCTCTGGATTTACACTTTTAAAATACCCTTGCATAAATGTACCAAATCCATAATTACTCCATAAATCTATAATTTCATTTGGTACTAGTTGCTTATATTGTTCAATGATTTCACTCGAAACTTTATTATGCAATTTAAAATCTTTTAAGTATTTTTCCATTTATACTCCTCCTACTAATGTGTTAATTTCACATTCAAATAAGTATTTTTTAGTTGTTCTGGTGTCATACTTTTTGCTAATTTCTTGATTTGTTCATCAACAACATCAATCCTATACCGCCATTGACTACCTATTGATGAATCACCTTTAAATCTAAAAATCTCATTTCTCCGTATCCCTGCCTGCCCGATTCATCACCGTTTCCATCTGCTGCATAATTGCTCTGACATCTGTCTCATTTCCAGTACTAGTGAAACTACTTATGTCTTCTTCTAACTCTTCTGCTTCTTTGACTACCTTTTTCTTCCACTCATTTACGTCTGAGAAATCAGGTGATCTTGCGGTGGTAATATCGGATACTGATGGGATAATATCATGAATTTTTTCATCTTCACTTGGGTTGCTTGTCCAGAAAAGGATGACATTCCTTGGATTGTATCGATGCTTTTAATCACACTCTCCAATTGTGCCTGTATATCTGAAGATATTTGTTGAAGGTTATCGGCAAAAGCGTGGACCTCTATCATGTCTGCCTTTTTATTCCCTATTTCTATCACTCCATATCGTCGAATTATTTACGATTTTTTCGCTATTACATTAAGCAATAAAATATGTATGGAAATTAGCTTTGTCATGTTTGAGTTTACAGGCTATTATAAGATTGATTCCTGTTGAAAACAAGTCAATTAAAGACTTAAACGTTTTACAAAATTTTTCTGTTTTCTGTGGAGGTTTTTATCACAAAACTCTATTTTCGTAAAAAAAGCCTCTCCCACCAAAGTGAGAAAGGGTTTTGAATACGATAAAATAGAATTTACTTAGTGAGTGAAACGCGATTTCTTCTATCTCTTGCGGAATTATTACATATATCCGCAAGTGAAACGCGATTTCTTCTATCTCTTGCGGAATTATTACATATATCCGCAAGTGGAACGTGATTTCCTCAATCTCTTGCGGAATTAGCATATATATCCGCAAGTGGAACGTGATTTCCTCAATCTCTTGCGGAATTAGCATATATATCCGCAAGTTGAACGCGATTTCCACGAACACTTGCGGAATTAGCACAGATTTCCGCAAGTGAAACGCAAGGTCATTTCATTACACTAATTTTTGTCCACAATTACCACAGAAATTTGCGCCACCTGTTTTCGTTCCACAGTTCGGACAGAAATTCGGCGCAGCACTATCTCCAGATGATTGCTCCTGTTGTTGGCCACTGCCAGCCTGCTGTTGTTGCTGTTGTTTCGTTTCGCCTTTCGAACTGCCAGTATTCGTATGATCGATCATCTCTTTTGCAATGTTCATTCCCATCATCATACTAGCCATATCAGACGCCGTACCACCGCCTTGCATGTTTCCTGATGTCATTCCATCAACCATTTCTATCTGTTGATATTTGCCAACATCTCCAACCATACTATGGGAGGCTGATTTTTTAATTTTATCTGCAATTTCTTTCGGATAATTAAAGTCCATAATATGAAAACGAGTAACTGTTAAACCGTCTTCCATTAATTGCATATCTAAATCTTGTTGAATCCCGCGACCAATTTCCTCGGCATTTACTTGTAAATTAAACATATCCTTTCCTTCACGGCTAATCCACTTCATTAATAACGGGGATAAAGCAGAATTAATTCGTAAACGAACATCTTCCACGACATAATTACTGCGAACTCCAGCAATTTTATCAATTAAAGCAACATAATCATTTACTTTAAAATGAAATGTTCCATTCGCACGAATTGGCAAGCCCCCTGGTAAACCTTCAGCAGGAATCATAATCGGACTTTTCGTTCCCCATTTCACAGTAAATTCTTTCGTATTAACAAATAACACTTCCACACGCATACCAGAATTAAAACCAAATTTAAATCCTTTTAATGTCGATAAAAATGGAATAATATCAGAATCAATATTATAATCTCCTTCTTCTTCAAACACACCTTCGATTTTCCCTTGATGGAAGAAAATGGCATCCTGTCCAGGACGAATAATTAATTTTGATCCTTTTTTAATTTCATTATTTTGCCATTTCCAAAAAATCATATCTTCCCGAAATTCATCCCACTCTACAACATTCGCTAATTGTCCTCTAAAAAATCCCATTTCAACTTCCCCTCTCAACTAAAATTTCCCACTACTTCTACTTCTAGAAAAACCTCCACCTGTACGTCCTATGCTTCCACCAGAACTTCCACCACCACTTTTATTTTGCTTTGGCTTGCGACGTTTTGTCACGGTTGTACGGATATATCGATCACGTTTTCCTAAAATTTCCGAATTATTGGAATCATGATACGTCCCAGCATTTGTTGTCATGCGTGGATTCATTCTAAATAACATTCCCCCAACAACAACGCCACCTACAATAAGCGCTACAATAATCTGAACAGACGTTTTGTACATTGGATTATCCGGATTTACTCCAGGTTTAAATTGCATATATTTATCCGTAAGGTAGATAACATTCGTAAATGCCTCTATATAATTCCCGTTCGTTAAATCACTTGTAATTGTATCACGGATCATCGTCAGTCGATCTGTATCCAATTTCTCTTTCACATCACTATGGGCATCGATGACAATATCGCGTCCGCTCATGTCAATTCCTACTAAAACCGCTCTCCCATGTGCTTTATCATATCCAAGAGCTTTTTCATCATAAAAATCGTCCATATAATCTCCAATAAAAGTCGTATTATCCTCACGAGTAAAGAAAATAAAATCAATATGTAACTTTTCCCCGTACTCTGCTGCAATTGTTTCTAATTCTTCCATATGCAAATCAGATAATAAATTTGCCTCATCATATACATGAGTCGTTGCGGGATTTTCGGCAGCAACTGGTAGTGGTAGTAATGCAACTAGAAACAGAATAGTCAAGGACCATACAAATTTTTTCATTACCAAAACACCCCACTAATTGCAAAAGCGACCGATTTTATGACTGCAAATGCCCCTACAGAAATCCCACTAAACCAGTAGGCAACTTTTCGTTTAGATATTGGTGGTTTACCGACAACCTTTCCTGTTTGACCGTTCATTGCAAATGTATGTTGTTGTTTATCCAAATTATAATAAACCATCCAAACAGGAAATAGAGCATATTGTGCACGTAAATTTTTCGTATGAATATCTTCGTTTTTCGTCGTAATCGTCGCATACCCAGGCATCGTTGATTTCGTATACGTTTGAGCAAACTTTCTTACTCGCCCTTTCACACGCGGCAATAAATCCTTATCATCGTAATTGTATTTTTCCGCTAAATAACCTACTAAATAAGGTGTTTTAAACGTTTCTAGATCGTTATAATGATATGGTTCTAACTTATCCATAATGTCGTCCGCCATTTTTTCAGAAGCATCTGCTGGTACACGACTATAATATAAGTCAAGCTTTCGGTAAATATCGTAATATTTCGTTTCCGTATAAATATAATCACCTTTGGAATATGTTCGCACTTTCGTTCCAGTTCCACGAAATTCTACTTTACTATTTATATCGTAAATCCAAAATGGTACATACATGCCCGTAATATTTTCAATTCGATTTGCTGTCATAAACCCTCGTGGCGTTAAAATACCTTTTCTACACCATTTCACAAATGCTTCTTGTGCTTGTTGTTTATTTATTTTAAAAGGTATGACCTTTTTCGGTGCCAATTTTCCTGTTAATCGGTCCCCTAAAACGACAGCCGCCTCACAAAAACTACATGAAGTAGCTGTCGTATCTGCATCAGTTATCACAATCGCACCACAGTTTTCACAGTGATATTCTTTCACTTCCTCATCATCTGCAAATGCATGCTCAATATATGCGTCATCATATGTTTCGATATTCTCCTGATGTCCACAACTGCTACAGGACAAACTACCAGATTCCGTATCAAATGCCATATCATCGCCACAGTTCGGGCATTTATAATGTAATAACAAGAAAATCCCCCCCTTATATAAAAAGATCGTAACGAATCCGCTACGATCTTTTCTTTGTATACTCGATTATTCGTCTTTTTCTGCCATTTTAGCCTTTAATGCAGCGAGTTCATTCTCTACGTCATTATTAGTTTGGTCATATTTAGCTGTTAAATTTTCGACATCATTTGAATCGCCTTGATTCAATTCAGCCATTGCATTTGCCTCATCTAAAGATTGATTAATCTTTTGTTCTAGACGATCAAAATCTGAAATGGATGCATTGGCATTTTTCGCCGAAGCTCCAATTTCATTCATTCTCGCTTGTGTTTTTGCTACAGCTGCTTTTCCTTTTAACATCGCTCTTCTAGACTCTAACTCTTGTACATCATTTACTAATTTATCATGCATTTGACGCATTTGCGTAGTATTCGCCTGAGCAATTTCTGCTGTTTTCTGTAATTCAGCAAGCTTCGTTTCTACTTGTTGTTTTCTTTCTAAAAACTTACGTGCATCATCTTCATTCCCTGCTTCTAACGCCTTCATTGCGTAAGTTTCCATTTTATTTACTTCACTTTGGCATTCTTGCAATTCACGTTTCGCACGTTTTTCATCTGCCATAATGGTCGCTGTTTCTGACTTTACTTCACGCAAATCTTTATTTAAATTACGTAAATATTGATCGATCATTTTCTCCGGATCTTCCGCTTTATCTAATAATGCATTTATATTACTAGACATAATATCTTTAAATCGCTTTAAAATACTCATCATTCTACCTCCTATGTATATTCACACTTTATTACCCCATATTTTACCGTATATCAGATTAATAGGAAAGCGTTTTTATAAAAATTTTATATAAATTTTTCTTTACTAATTTTTAAGATGATCTCGGTACAACATTAAGTGGAAATGCCTCCATAAACCATCTACCTCGAAATAACATCCCTTGTGAAAATCCTGATATGAATACAATTAAAATAATGAATCTGCCACGTTCTTATACGATATGCGTTCTCCTAACTAAAAATAACCATGTAAAAAAGCATGAAAGTTATTTTTTCATAACTTCATGCTTTTCGATCTTCTTTTTTGTCTCCATCAGAACTAAATGCTTGGTCGATTAATGCTAAACAAACAGCTAAAATTAACTTTGCTTGAAAAGATAATGAAATCGAAGTCATAACGGAATCAACCATGACTAAGACTAAAAAGTTCCCAGCAAATGATGAAAGGAAAAACATCCCTATTTGTTGCCATTTTTTCTCGATATATCCATTTGAAAATGTTGCAAGACCTTCAAAAAATATATCTACTATAAAACCGATACATAAAAATGCAACGACAAATAATATTAAGGATGTATATGATTCATATTCGATGCCGATTAAATAAAATAATCCAGCAAACCCAAAGAAAAATAACCCTCCAACAAAGGCAATTGCTACTCCGATTAAAAATGTCAGAAGAAGAATCGTGATTAATTTTTCGGTAAAATTCATGAAGTGTACATCCTAACTTTTATTTCGCAATTAATTCAAATCTTTCGCATACGACGAGCATATCTTCTTGAAACGGTAACCCATATCCTTTTAATTCCTTTGTAAAAAAAGCTTCATGTTCCTTCCACCAATAGGCATAAGAACGGTCACCTTCTCCTTCATCATATGCAAATTGTTCTGTTACCTCATTCATTGGAGTAACAGTTACTTCCGTTAAACGAATAATAGCTTCTGGCTCATTTACACCGTTTAATATAATACTGTAATCCCCTACTTTTGGCAATGGTTCTTTCTCTAATTCATAAAATATATGCCCAGAACATGTTGCTGTTTTTATTCCGTCAACAACTAATTGTGCTAAATCATCAGCATCTACACCAAATTGCCATGCTGTAACATTTGTTGGTGCTACCTCTCCTTTTCCACTCCAATAATCCAACCAAAAATCTTTAGCTTTTTCATTCATCTTCTTATCCCCTAATTAATGTTTTACTTCAATGCCACCTAGCACAGCAACACCATTTATATACAATGTTTTGTTTTTCTCCATACCATATGTATTTGTTTTATTTTCCCAACCGCCTAAAATGGGTGTTCCTTTTATTTCTACCTGTACATCTTCAGGTACAATGATTTCAACCCCGCCTAGTATCGTTGTTACATTCAGAATGGCACCGTTTTCAGCAAGTTGTGCATGACGTAGATCTAGTTGGATACCACCTAAGACAGATAAAATAGAACCACCACTTAAATTTTCCGCTCCACTTTTCGATTCAATCCCTGAAAGAAATGTTGTTAAATGGATGTCATCCGCTTCATCTACTGCTTGCTTCCATTCCCGTCTAGAAAAAATGATCGACAATCCAAACATAATAAGCAACAACGGCCATAATATTTGCCATAGATTGAAGTCTATCCATATATTCATCAGCAATATTACTCCAGCGATGAGAAAAATAAGTGCTGAGATGATTGCCTGCATTCCATTTGTCCAAAGCTGAATTATTCCTACTAAAATAAAAAAGATTGGCCACCAATTTGCTAAAATACTCGTAAAATCAAAGAGGTCAAATTGTTGCAACAACAAACCAATTCCAAAAATCACGATTAGAATACCGACAAGTCTTTGGCCTGACAAATGGATCCCCTCCTAATATATTCTATCCTTATTATGAACGATAGGAGAAAGAAGCACAATATATTTTTGAAAAGTCTATCTATTCCAACTTAACAAACGAGTAAAACAAGAGTATAATATGAGTTATTATAATATAGGAAGTGAATAAAAGTGAATCATCCAAGTCGAAACGTATACAATTTTAACGCTGGCCCTTCAGCGCTACCAACAGCTGTTTTAGAAAAGGCCCAGCAAGAATTAACTAACTTCAATCAAAGTGGCATGTCAGTTATGGAGTTAAGTCACCGTAGCAAAACATATGAAGCAGTACATAATGAAGCAATTGATCGCTTAAAAAAATTATATGACATTCCAAATGATTATGAAGTTATTTTCGTACAAGGTGGAGCAAGTTTACAGTTCTCTATGATCCCAATGAACTTCTTAACGAAAGACACGAAAGCAGGCTATATCATGACAGGTTCATGGTCAGAAAAAGCGTTCAAAGAAACAGCATTATTTGGTACAGGATATAAAATTGCATCTTCCAAAGATGATGCATACCGTCATATTCCTACTGTCTCTGCTGAGGATGTAAATGAGGACGACGCATATGTGCATCTTACGACAAACAACACGATTTATGGAACACAATGGCAAGAATATCCTGATTTCGGAAATGTACCTGTCATTGCAGATATGTCGAGTGATATTATGTCCAAACCTATCGATGTAAGCAAATTCGATATGATTTATGCTGGTGCACAGAAAAACCTTGGTCCATCCGGTGTAACGGTCGTTATTATTAAAAAGTCATTACTAGAAAAAGCAAATGAACAAGTACCGACTATTTTAAAATACCAAACACATGTCGATAGCAACTCTCTTTACAATACACCGCCAACATTCGGGATTTATATGTTAGGCGAAGTATTAAAATGGATTGACATGCAAGGTGGCCTTGAAACTATCCAAAAAGTAAATAAAGAAAAAGCTACTTATATTTATGATGTAATCGATGAAAGCAATGGCTTTTATATCGGACATGCTGATAAAGCAAGTCGTTCACTCATGAATATTACGTTCCGTTTAAAAGATGAAGCATTAGAAAAACAATTTTTAGAAGAAGCTGCAGAAAAAGGATTTGTAGGTTTAAATGGTCACCGTTCTGTCGGTGGTTGTCGTGCCTCTACGTACAATGCAGTGCCAACAGAAGCTTGTCTTGCATTAAGCGAGTTTATGAAGGAATTCCAAGCGAAACATGCATAATAAAAAACTCCTCACCATCGTGGGGAGTTTTTATTTTTATCTAGCTTTTTTCACTTTTCCTTGTGATTGATCGACGATATATCCAATAATAGCAACGACAAATGCTGGAACGACCCAACCGAGCCCATCTGCATATAAAGGTAAGTAACCGAATATATTTTCGATTACATCAATATGAATTTCAAAGAAATCTAATACACTTAAAATTGCAAATACGGATGTTACGATTACTGAACCGACATACATTTTTCGACTTTCACCGATCATCGGTTGAATACATGACAGTATAATTAAAACAATTGCAAATGGATAAATAAATACTAAAATAGGTGTCGCAATTGCTAAAATCGTATTTAAACCTAAGTTTGTAATTAACATTCCGATAACTACAAACAATAACACAAATTGTTTAAGTTTTATTTTTGGATAAATTTCATGAAAAAAACTTGCACATGCATTCGTTAACCCAACAGAAGTTGTTAAACAAGCAAGTAATACTATGACACCGAATACCACACTTCCTGTGCTACCAAATAACACGTTCGATGCATATACTAAAATATCTGCACCATTCGTCATTTCCACATCATATGTAAGTACACGGCCAATCCAACTTAAAGATAAATAAACTAAAATTAGCCCAATCGAAGAAATAATCCCAGCAAACGCTGTTCCTTTCATAATATCTTTCTTGTCTTTTACGCCCATTAACTTTAACCCATTAATTACGACAATTCCAAATGCCAATGCAGCGATCGCATCCATCGTAAAATATCCTTCTAGAAAACCAGTTAAAAATGGGGAAGATTCAAATTTTGGATCTGGTACACGTCCTTCATAATTCAACTTCATAAAGGCTTGTACAAATAAAATAGTTAACACGATTAATAATGCCGGTGTTAAGATTTTCCCAATATTGTCAATCATCTTTTTCGCATCGACACTTAAAAAGTAAGTGAATGTAAAAAATATTAATGTAAAAATGAACAGTGCCATTTTGTTTTCAACGGCAAATATTTGGGTAAAACCTAGTTCGTACGCAACACTCGCAGCTCTTGGAATTCCATATAATGCCCCAATAGACAAATATACTAACATAGAAAAAATGACACCGAAAATCGGACTTACACGACGCCCAATTTCTAGTAATCCATCATTTGAAAATGACACAGATAACACTGCTAAAAATGGTATACAAACAGCCGTCAATAAAAAACCAATAATCGCAGGGGTGAAATAATCTCCCGCCTGCATCCCAACTAAAGGTGGGAATATTAAGTTTCCAGCTCCGAAGAACAAGGAAAATAACATAAATCCTAATACGACGATATTCTTTTTATTCACTGAAATCCTCCTAAAAACCTTGCTACGTTTCTGCCTTCTATTAAATTATTTTCCTTTTCTGAAAATTTAAACAGTTTAGGTTGAAAAATAGCGAATGATAGAGCTTTTTATGTTACAAAAAAAAAGCCGACAAAAATTAATTTACCACTTATTAATTTAATAGTCAAACAACGTGAATGAAAAAATTGTTGAATAATGACAATTATTGTGTAAAAACAATGAACTTACTTACCAAAGCGACGACATACCATCGTTTAAACAAGTTTTATTTTCCCATGCCACTTTGCGACTGCTTATTTTTCATATCAATAGCGTCCCTTTTCTCCATTGCATATAAAGATAAAATCACCTCTAGAATTAGATAATCATCTAACTCTAGAGGTGATTTTACTCGACAACATAGCCTGCTTCCTCTAACTGACTTACCGTAGCTTTTAGGCTAATTCCTTTTTTAATGTTTCCATCAAATTGAATTCCTGGCACTTCCTTCAAGGCATCTATATCTACTTTATCAAAATCGATTGACAATGTTTCATGGACGCCTTCCTCTAAAAACTCCACATCGTACACTAATCCTTCTACTTTTCGATATTGTGCGATGACATCATTAAAAGCTACCTCTGCCGATGCTTTACTTGATACGCCATAATGATCATAAGACGCTTCATTTTCAGTCGTTTGCGTATGCACCTTATCGCCATCTGCTTCTAACGTAATCGTGTTCGTTAGCTCATCTGAAGGCAATTTCATCGTAACGGTATTTTTCCCATCCTCATCAAAATCAAAACCTAAATTTTCATCCGCGTCACTACAAGCGACTAGAACGATCGCAATGATAGCAACGAAACATCCTGTCCATAATCGTTTCATATGCATTACTCCAATCTCCACTAATCATACGTTCATTTTATCATGGAATCGTAATAAAATAATGGAGAGATTAAGACATTTTTATTACAAATTTCCATAAAAAAATCGATGCACAAACATATGCATCGACTTTTATTATTCTACTCTTCTACTTTTTCGAATCCTTCATCTTCTAAGTTTTCTTCTGTTTTCTCTAAGCTAATGTAGTCACTTTCTTCTTCTCCAAAGTCAAAACCAGCATCTTCTAATTCTTTTAAATCAGCTTCTTTATAATTTACTTCCATCACTTGTTCAAATTGATCATCTTGGAATTCATTAGAGACTTTCACACCTTTTAGTCCCTCGAATTCTTCTGTTTCACTTTCGACGTCCTCTTTTAACATTTCTTCTGCCATTTCTTTCGATTCAACGCCCATTGCATCATATGGGAAAGTCATCGTAACTTTTTGATTTTGAACTTTGTCTCCTTTGGCAGACATTTCAACTTTTGCTTTAATGCCCATTTCTTCCATTTCGTATGTAACATCTGTAGTTGCTCCACACGCTGCTAGCACCATGAATGCAAGTGCCATAATCATTACTGATAATTTCTTCATTCTATCCCCTTCTTTCCAATTACAACATTCATCAATATGAATATGTATAATTATGAATTTTTTAATCACATAAATCCACTCTATAATTCTATGAAATAAATGTCAATTAATTCTATAAAATTTATATGTTCTACTAAGATACTATATGTTTTTTATGTAAAAATGTTCGTTCAAAATAATTCGCAACGAAAGCACCTACCGTTAAATTAATAATCATATTAAGTACGGATGGTACTGCAGCAAGTGTCGTTAAATGTTCTGTCGCTAGAGTTGCCGATAGTGCTGTATTACATATTCCTGTATGAAAGCAAATAGAAATCGCATATGCTTTCGGTACTTTTAACCACCTCCACGCTAAAACATATCCTATATACATTGGAACAATTACTTGAAAGGCTACAGCGATAAAAATGACTGGCAAATGAACCAGATTTTCTTCCAATGTCGGTTGGGCTTTTGACACGACAGCTAATACGATAACAAATAAAGCCAACTGCGAAAAAATGGACGTATGTGGACGGATTCGTTTTACCATGTTTGAACATTTCCACTGTGCCAACCATCCTAAAAATAGTGGAATAAAAACGACAACGATAATATTTAAAAATAATGCCCAAAAATCGATTGGAATTATTTGTCCGACCGTCGCTTGCATGAGGGATGGAGTTAAAATGGGAGATACAATCGTATCTAATGTCGCCATCGTAATACTTAATGCAACTTCTCCACCGGCAATAAACGTATATAAATTAGCAGAAGTTCCACTCGGCACGGTGCCTGCTAATACGATTCCCGAAGCAATCTCAGGCATTTTTTTCATAAATAATAGAGCGATTAAGAGTGATATACCTACTGTAACAGTCCACTTTAATAAAAAACCATAAAAAGCATATTTCGGACTTTTTATCACTTTTATTATTTGTTCTGTTGATAATGACATACCCATTAAAAAAAAGATTAAACCTAAACAAAACTCCGTCCATCCTTGAATTGGTTCGAATATATGCGGTATCGCATACGCAAGGAAAGAAAAAAAGACGAGCCACATCGGCATAAACCTAGATATAGCAGTCGTCATGATGTGTATCACACGTCCCAAACGAATCCCTCACTTCTAGACAACCTTTTCAAAAATAAATGTTTGATTTTTCGTTTCTTTCCAACGAACTTTCTCTCCAATTGAAACAGCTTCTTGAATAAATGCAGTAATCCGTAAATTTGCTGTTAGCTGGATTAATGCAACTGTATATGGAGCAAAATCTACGTATTCCGGAGGTGCAACCCGAATGATTGTAAAACTGTATACGGTACCATTTGTCGGCAATGTAAATAATTCAAAAGATTGCGATTGACATTTTGGACAAAAAGTCGTTTTTGTTATACTTTCAGCGTGGCAATTTTGACATCGATAACCTTGCATCTTAGTTCACCCTTTCTAGAATATGAACGGTTGAATACGCACCTGTTCCACCTAAATTTTGTGCTAAAGCTAATTTGGGTTGTTCGACCTGATTCGGTGCCTTTCCTCTTAATTGAAGTACCAACTGATGAATTTGCGCCACTCCAGTAGCCCCGATTGGATGCCCTTTTGATAATAGTCCACCACTCGTATTAATTGGCACATCCCCTGTAAAAGTTGTTCTACCTTCCTCTAGTGCCATAAAACCTTCTCCACGTTTAAAAAATCCGAGTGATTCGGATGATACAATTTCCGTCATCGAAAAACAATCATGTATTTCAATGACATCTATATCTTCAGGACCAACTCCTGCTTTTTCATAAGCTAATTGTCCGGATGTTTTTACCGCTTCCAATGTAAGTAAATCATCGATATTTTGCATTTGTGTTGGGCCTGAACTTTGTGCACTTGCTCGAATTTTTACATCTGAAGGTGTTCGTGAAATAATAATCGCGCTCGCTCCATCTGTCGTCGGTGAACAATCAAATAAGCCAAGTGGATCGGTTATCATCCGTGATGCCATAATTTCTTCCATAGACGTTTCTACCCGAAACTGTGCCAGTGGATTTCGGATTGCATGGTTTCTATTTTTAAGCGCTACCTTCGCTAAATGTTCCTTTGTTGCACCCGTTTCATAAAAATAACGATTAGCAATCGTTGCAAAAAATCCTGGAAACGTGAGTCCTGCATGTTTTTCATTTGATTCATTGTCCATAGCAGCATTGATTGCTTTGGTCACCTCTACTGTTGAAATATGTTTCATTTTTTCCGCTCCGGCAACTAGAACCGTATCATATTCTCCACTTAAAACACTGATATATGCCTGCCTTAAAGCTATGCCTCCTGATGCACATGCCCCTTCTACTTTCATCGTTGGAATGGCTCCTAACCCTAAATCATTGGCCATAATCGCCCCTAATATTTCTTGGTTATAGACAGAACCACTCATAAAATTACCGACAAAAACCGCATCAATCTTCGGGTGCCCAGCATCTTGAATTGCTTCTTCTGCTGCCTCAAGTAACATTCCTTTTAATGTTTTATCTGGAAACTTTCCAAACGGAGTCATCCCAATCCCATTCACGTACATATCCATTTATTTCACCGCCTTTTCATATTGTTCCAATAACGCTCTTTTCAATATTTTCCCGCTACTATCTGCATATAAACATATGGTTTACCATGTAAATCTATCACTATACCCTATCATATTCATCCATCTACTATATTTCAGAAATTGTCATAACATATAAATATACGAACCCCACTCTAAATGTACGAAACCCCAAAAGTTGATCTTAGACCAACCTTTGGAGTTCATATATTTTTAAAATTTATTGTTCATACACATCAAAAAATAAATACTGCCAACAAGCCGAATAAGAATAACGGAATGTTGTAGTGTAAAAATGTTGGTACACAAGTATCCCAAATATGGTGGTGTTTCCCATCTGCGTTTAGACCGGAAGTTGGTCCAAGCGTAGAGTCACTTGCCGGGGAACCTGCATCTCCTAGTGCTGCAGCCGTTCCAATTAATGCCGCACCTGCTATTGGTGAAATTCCTGTCTCGATAAATATTGGTACGTATAACGCGGCTAAAATAGGAATCGTACCGAAAGATGTTCCAATTCCCATCGTAATTAATAATCCAACTAGTAGTAAGAATAAACCGATTAAAAAGTGAGAATCTCCTACAATTCCGATGGTTGCTTTTACCAACTCGTCGATATGTCCTGTTTCTTTTAAAACAGAAGCATAACCAGAAGCGATAAGCATAACAAATGCAATCATTCCCATCATGCCGATCCCTTCATTCACGACTTTGTCTCCTTTATAAAACTCAACAACACGTGTCGCAAACATCACAATAATTCCTGCTAAAGCCCCTAATACTAATGATTCTGTCACTATCTGAATGACAAGTGCTGCAATAATAGCTAGAATTGTAAACAAATGCCCTAAATTAAAGGATACTTTTTTCACGCCTGTAATACTTTCAGCCATATCGATATCTGTTAACTTCTGATCGCCTTCTACTTCTTTCGGCGCACGATCTTTTCGATACGTAATAAGTAAGGCAAAAAGTAACCCGACGATCATGGCCGCTCCTGGAAGCATCATCGCTTTTGTCACTTGCCCTAATGTTATATCAATTCCATTTGCATTCATCTCATCCACAACAATATCTTGGAAAATGAATCCGAACCCTATTGGAATTGTAATATATGGAAATTTCAATCCAAACGTTAATGCGGATGCAACAGCACGACGATCTAATTTAATTTCATCAAATAATACTAATAATGGCGGAATTAAAATTGGAATAAATGCAATATGTACTGGTATAACGTTTTGTGAAAAGCATGCAATAATTGCAATAGAAAACACTAATACTAATTTTCTTCCAGAGAAAACAGCTAACATTTTATTAACTAAAATTTGTGTAATTCCTGACATTCCAATCATAACAGCAAAAATTCCTAGTAAAATATAACTTAGTGCTGTTTCTGATTGACCTCCCATACCACCAATCATAATAGAGGCTGATTCTACAATCCCCATTCCAGATACAACACCAGCTGTTAGCGCAGCAATGATTAGTGCGAATAAAACGTTGATTCTAATTAAACTTAACACAACCATCACAATGACACTAATAACAACAGCATTTGTGAACATAACTCCCTCCCCTTTCCTTAAAACGCTTACAAATATGTATGTAAAAAATTGCACACATATAGCTTTGGCACTACACAGGTATCTCTTTATTCTGTGTAGTACCAAAATATATGCAGACTTTTTCTCCGAATCTATTATACTACATTCTAGTGAAAAACCTAATTATTTTTTCATTGGAATGTGTACGCCACGTTCTTCTGCTACTTCTAAGGCGCGACTGTATCCAGCATCTGCATGACGAATAATACCCATTCCAGGGTCAGATATTAAGACACGATTGATTCTTTCTGCTGCGGCTTCTGTTCCATCTGCAACTAATACTTGCCCTGCATGCATGGAGTAACCCATTCCTACTCCCCCACCATGGTGTAAACTAACCCAGCTCGCTCCACCACTCGTGTTTATTAGCGCATTTAATAATGGCCAGTCTGCCACTGCATCTGATCCATCTTTCATCGCCTCTGTTTCACGGTTTGGCGATGCAACAGATCCACTATCTAAATGGTCACGACCGAATACGATTGGTGCACTTAATTCACCACTTGCAACCATTTCGTTTACTTTTAGTGCGAAACGATGACGATCTCCGTATCCTAACCAACAAATTCTCGCCGGTAACCCTTGCCATTTAACCATTTTCTGCGCCATGTCAATCCAGTTTACTAATGCTTCATCATGGGCGAACATTTCTTTCGCTAACGCATCTGTCTTATAAATATCTTCTGGATCTCCAGATAACGCTGCCCAACGGAATGGACCAGAACCTTCACAGAATAATGGACGTAAGTATGCCGGTACAAAACCAGGGAAGTCAAATGCATTCTCTACTCCTTGTTCTTTTGCAAACTGACGAATATTATTTCCGTAGTCAAATGTTTCTGCTCCAGCTTTTTGTAAATCTAGCATCGCACGAACATGTGCAGCTATCGTAGCTAAAGATAATTCTTCATATTTTTTCGGATTTTCTTCACGTAACTGTAATGCTTCTTCATATGTCATACCGTTCGGCACATATCCATTTACCGGGTCATGTGCACTCGTTTGATCTGTTACGATATCAGGAATGAATCCTTTATCATGAATCGCTTGGAATACGTCTGCACAGTTTCCTACTAATCCAATCGAAGCAGGCTCCCCTTTTTCTGTTAATTCTTTTACTTTTGCAAGGGCTGTATCAAGATCTTCCTCAATGTAGTCACAGTATCCTTCTTTAATTTTTCTTTCGATACGTGCACGATCTACCTCAACAACTAAAATAACTGCTTTCGCCATTTTACCTGCTAATGGTTGAGCCCCACTCATTCCACCCATACCACCAGTTAAAATAAATTTACCAGTTAAATCAGGTGTACCATATAATTTCTTTCCAGCTTCTACAAAGCTTAAGTATGTTCCTTGTAAAATACCTTGTGCTCCAATATAAATCCAACTTCCTGCCGTCATTTGACCGTACATCATTAAGCCTTCCTTATCCAGCTTATTAAAATAATCCCAGTTTGCAAATGCAGGTACAATATTCGAGTTTGCAATTAAAACACGTGGAGCATGTTCGTGTGTACGGAACTTCCCAACTGGTTTACCAGATTGAATTAATAATGTTTCATCATTTTCTAATGCTTTTAATTCATGAATAATTGCATGGTATGATTCCCAGTTTCTTGCAGCCTTTCCAATTCCACCATATACAACTAAGTCGTCTGGATTTTCTGCCACTTCAGGATCAAGGTTGTTCATTAACATTCGCATTGCCGCTTCTTGAACCCATCCTTTACATGTTAATTCATTTCCTCTTGGTGCACGAATGTTTGTTACCTTTAATCTATTGTTTTCCATCTATAATCTCTCCTTCACTTTGTATATCATTAAAATTGAACCGCTTACATGAAACGCTTTCCATGTTGCTATAGTTTAAGTTTAGCACAATGTGCATTTTTACATAGTAGAAAATTATACAGGTTTGTGCACTTTTCTACAGTTGATTTTTGCACTTTAAATCGATAAAGTTTTTCATTATCTCCCCCGTAATACATTATTACGATATGTTGTAGGTGTCATCCCTTCTGCTTGTTTAAAAACCCGGCTAAAATACTGTGACGAGCTAAAACCTACTTTTTCTGCAATCTCATAAATGGTAAAATGAAGCTCTCGCAACATCTCTTTTGCCTTTTTCAACCGTATTTCTGTTAAATAATCTACGAAGGAACTCCCAGTCGTCTGTTTAAATAAATGACTTAAATAGTTTGGACTTAATTCAACCATATCTGCAAGCAAATCTAAACTGACATCTGAAGCATAATGTTTCTCTATATATTGCAATACAACCTGAACCGAACGTAATGTCGTTTCATTATTTGTTTCTCGAATAGATGCAATATATTGTGTCATCATATTCATCATCATTTCTTCTAATTCACGCAATGTTTCTATTTCATACATTTTTTTAGCGTATTTAATTTGTAATGGCATTATTTGTTTCGGATTTGCACCATGTTGTATTGCAGCTTCTGATATGGTCGATAACATTTCAATCATTTGCAATCTAAAAATGAGCGGTTCTACTTTGCTTTCCTTTACATATAAAAACAATGCTGTACACGCCTGTCTAGCGCCATCCATATCCCCATGCACAAATACAGAAATAATATCTTGTACCTTCCTGTTTAATTCTTCATACGACACGGTCTCATAATAATCGACATCTTGAATATGAATAATCATATTTTCTTCTGTAAATAAACTGTATGAATACGCATATTCACTTTCTTTAAATGATTCATGTATATTTCTCGGGTCATCATAACGATTGCCAATCCCAATCGTTACGGTATAAGGTGTCTCTTTCGCAATTGCCTTTTGTAATGTAACTGCCTGTTTCATTGCATATTCCCGACTGTTTTCTTCCTCTTCCATCGGTAATGGTAATAAAATCGCAAATTGATGTTCATGTGTTAAGACGATTAAAGAGGCATGAAACGGTAATTGTGCACGAATGACGTACAATACTTCTTTTCTCAAATTATTTTTCCAGTAAATGCCTTTATTTTTCGCAAGGCGATTAAAATGGTCAATGCTTACGAGTAAAACTGTATTTGGAAGTGCAGTCAATTGTGCTAATTTACTTCTTTCCCAAATTTCACGGATGTTTTTTGCTCGACCATGGATTAAATCATATGCCAAACTTTCTTTCATTGCCCGAACAGAAAACTTTTCTTGCAGTGCAATGCGGTATGCATTTTTCTTCCTTTTTTCTTCTTCATATTGTAATTGTGTCAATGCTAATTCCCAGCAATGGTCCATCATATAACAACGTTCTACCCCTTGATGAAACCACCAAATAACATCTTGCTCCCAATATTCATCCATGACAACTATCGTTTTGGCAACGGATATAGAAGAAAGTAATTGTTTATCATTAGGAATAAAGAGGATGCCTACTTTTTGTGGGAGTACATCTACTTCACGTAATATCATATTTTTTTCGATCGATATCGGGAGTAATTTTTTATATAAGGAGGGTACATGATATAAATTCAATTCCATCTGTTTACTCTCCCTCCATTTTCTCTAATAAATCGATTGCTTTTTTATACCCTGCATCCGCATGGCGTATCATATTCATCTTTGGATCTACTGCTAACACATGACGCAATCTATCTGTCGCCTCTATCGTTCCATCCGCAATAACAGTCATCCCAGAATGGACAGAATTACCAATTCCCATGCCACCACCGTTTTGAATGCTAACCATGGATGCACCTGCACTTGTATTTAACATCGCATTTAAAATCGGCCAGTCCGCAACGATGTCACTACCATCAAGCATTTTTTCCGTTTCTCTAAAAGGTGCTGCCATTGTCGACCCTTCTGAATGATCTCTCGTAAACGCAATTGGACCTGATAGTTCTCCTGTTTGAACCATCTCGTTGACGAGTACACCAATTTCTTTTCGTTCTTCATAATTAAGCCAACAGGTACGAGCAGGTAAACCGTAAAAATATATTTTTTCTTGGACGAACTCTATCCATCGTTTCACCCGTTCATCATGTGCAAACTTCTGTAAAATCATATCGTCAATCGTATAAATATCATCTGGATTCCCACTTAATGCAATCCACCGACATGGACCACGCCCTTCACAATATAATGGACGTAAATATGCCTCTGTGAATCCACGAATTTGTAATGCATGTTGGACCCCTAATTGATATGCTTGTTGTCGAATATTATTTCCATATTCAAATACAATTGCACCATGTTTTTGAAATTGTAGCATCGCCTCCACATGTTCCATGATCGTTTCTTTCACGAGTGCCTCATAATGTTTTTTATGTTTGCTTCGTAAAATCTTTGTTTGTTCAACCGTTAAGCCACTTGGTACATAGCCGTATGTTACATCATGTGCAGACGTTTGATCTGTTACAATATCTGGAATAAAATGAGCATCTAATGCATATCGATAACAAGTTGCAGCATTACCAACGACCGCTATTGCCAAAGGTTTCCTCGCTTCTGCCGCTTCTTTCGCTAACACGATTGCTTCTTCCATCGTCTGTACTTTTAAATCACAATAATTAGAAAGGAGCCGTTTATCAATTTTCTCTTCTGATACTTCTACAACAATACAAACACCGCCATGCATCGTTACAGATAATGGTTGTGCGGCACTCATTCCCCCTAAACCGGATGTGAGTACAATTTTCCCTGCTAATGTTCCGTGAAAATGTTGATCGGCAATTTCTCCCATCGTTTCAAATGTCCCTTGTAAAATACCTTGCACACCAATGTACGCCCACGAAGCTGCTGTCGATTGTCCATACATCATTAAATTTTTTTGAACTAATGCTTGAAAATGTTCATCATCCGAATATGCTGGAACTAAAATAGAGGAAGCATTCACGATACGTGGCGCTTCCTTAAACGTCCGAAACTTTCCAACCGGTTTTCCTGATTGAATAAGCAATGTTTCATCTTCCTCTAACGTTTGCAATGATTGAATGATAGCATGGACTGCCTCCTCATTTCGTGCTGCTTTTCCTTCGCCACCATAAACGACAAGGTCTTTACTATTTTCCGCAACCCGAGGATCTAAACTATTTAAAAATAGTCTAAGCAACCCTTCTATTTCCCAATTTTTACACGTTAGTTCATTGCCAATCGGTGAAGTATATGCACGTTGCATCGTTCATACCCCTCTATATATAATTTACGTATTAAATAATATGACGGTCTTTTACAACTACTTTTCCTTTTTTCACTACCGTTTGAACATGGTTCATTCCATACTGATACGATAACATTAAATGATTTTTCACATCGAATATCGTAAAGTCTGCTTGTTTTCCTACCTCAATACTTCCAATTTTATCTGCCTCATTAATCGCATGTGCAGCGTTAATCGTTGTTGCTGTAATAACCTCTTCCGGTGTCATCCCCATTTCTAAACATCCTAAGTTCATAATGAATTGTAATGATAAGGTTGGAGAAGATCCTGGGTTCGCATCTGTCGATAATGCTAAAGCAACCCCTTGATCAATCATTTTTCGTGCCTCTGCATAATCAGCCATTAAGAAAAATGCTGTTCCAGGTAACACTACACCGATTACGTCATTATCTGCCATCGCCTTAATTCCATCATCTGATGCACGTAATAAATGTTCTGCTGAAATCGCCTTTACTTCCCCAGCAGTTTCTGCACCACCATATGGTTCGATTTCGTCTGCATGGATTTTAGGAATTAAACCATATTGCTTCCCAGCCTCTAGTACTCGTTTAGACTGTTCTGGCGTAAATACTCCACGTTCACAGAAAACATCATTAAATACAGCTAATTTCTTCTCCGCAACAACTGGCAACATTTCATTAATAACGAGATCTATAAACGCTTCAGGCTTTTCTTTATATGCCAGTGGTACTGCGTGAGCTCCCATGAAAGTAGAAACAAGGTCCATATAATGGTCTTCATTTAATTTCTTCGCTACTTCTAATTGTTTTAATTCGTGTTCTAATGTTAACCCGTAACCACTTTTTGCTTCGATGGTCGTGATCCCATTTAATAACATTTTATCTAAACGTTCTTTAGACTGTTCGTATAATTCTTCAAAACTAGCAGCTTGTGTTGCACGAGTTGTCGCGTGAATCCCACCACCAGCATTCATAATTTCCATATACGTTTGTCCTTCTAAACGCATTGCATACTCATTTTCACGAGTTCCTGCATATACGATATGTGTATGTGGATCCACTAAACCTGGTGTTACAACTTTCCCAGTTGCATCCACTACTTCTGCTTGCTTCAATTCTTCTGCATAATGTTCCTGTATTGCTACATCATTTCCAACTGCAATGATGACTCCGTCTTTTGCCAATACCGAACCATTTTCGATAATGCCGATATCACTCATTTTTTCTTTTTTTGCCGGTTTTTCTGAATGACCTGCAACTGTTACTAATTCTGATGCATTTTTCAAATAAATATACGACATCATGATCCCCTCCAAAAATTATAATGTTTTTAAATAATCATTTACTTGATCAATATCTTTATGGAAAATACGATCTTCTGTAATGCTCGGAACAAATTCATGTAAAGCATTCCACTTCGCTTGAATTTTTTTAGACGCTTTCGTAACGCCACGATATTCTAATGCTTGTTTCGCACAAATTGCTTCAATCGCTAACACACGGCGACTATTTAGTAAAATATTATAAGCGTGTCTCGATCCGATCGTCCCCATACTTACATGGTCTTCTTGGTTTGCTGAAGATGGGATAGAATCCACACTTGCCGGATGTGCTAATGTTTTATTTTCGGATACTAATGCAGCAGCTGCATATTGCATAATCATCGCACCTGATTGTAATCCTGGTTCAGGACTTAAAAATGGTGGTAGATCATCGTTTAATTGTGAATTTACTAAACGCTCAATACGACGCTCTGAAATATTCGCTAATTCCGCAATCGCTAATTTTAAAAAGTCCATTGCAAATGCCATTGGTTGTCCGTGGAAGTTCCCACCGGAAATAACAGTGTTTCCACCGTCAAAAATTAACGGATTGTCTGTTGCAGCATTTATTTCTATCGTTAATTTTTCTTTTACATAATCAAGCACTTGCCATGACGCGCCATGTACTTGTGGAATACATCTTAATGAATAAGCATCTTGTACACGTTTTTCTCCTTGGCGAGTCGTTAACTGACTTCCTTCTAACCAATGAAGCATTCTTTCTGCTACTGCTAATTGTTGCGGGTAACCACGAACCTCATGTGTTTCTGGTGCAAATGCATCGACAACACCTTCTAACGATTCAAATGTCATACTTGCAATCCACTCTGCATCAAGGGCTAATTTTTCTGCTTCTAAGTAGTTGATTACTCCCATTGCTGTCATCGTCTGTGTACCATTAATTAATGCAAGTCCTTCTTTTGCTTGCAATGTAATTGGTTTTAGACCGTTCGCTTCTAATACTGGTAAACAGTCAACAATGTCACCATTTTCATCAAACACACGACCTTCTCCAATTAACACTAATGCTAAATGCGCTAATGGCGCTAAATCTCCTGATGCCCCTAAAGAACCTTGTTGTGGAATAACTGGTACGATGTTTTTATTAATGAGTGCTTGTAGTAATTGTATCACTTCTACACGGATTCCAGAAAATCCTTTTAGTAACGCATTTAAACGTAAAACCATCATCGCTTTTGCGACACGTGGTTCAAACGGTTCACCAACTCCACATGCGTGTGAACGAATTAAGTTTAATTGTAAATCTTCGACATTTTCAGCTGCAATCGCAACATTACTGAAACGACCAAAACCGGTATTAATACCGTAAACGGATTCTTCCCCTTGTACGATTTGCTCCACAGATTTACGGCTCTCTTTTACTTTTTCAATACTTTCTTCTGCCAAAGAAACTTGCCTGTCATCATATAAAATTTCTTTCAACTGTTCTAATGTTAATGTATTACCGTTTAATTCAACCATTTCGGTCACCTCTTACTATTTATTTTTATTTGAAATCGTTTCTGCTAATATGTACGCAATCAATCGACTTGTACGATGATCTACATCATATGTTGGATTCACTTCTGAAACATCCATACTGATAAACTTTTCTTGCTGTACAACATAATTCGTTATGTTACGTACCGTTTGTGCGTTTAATCCGAATGGTGCGGGAGCACTTACTCCTGGTGCAATTGATTGATCGATCACATCGGTACAAATCGTATAAATAATTACATCATGTGCCGAAACAAATGCATCTATCGTTTCATATGTAGATGCGATTGGATGAATTTCCTCTGCTTTCACATGTTGTGCACCAAGTTGAGCTGCCGTATCAAATAATTGTTCTGTGTTTCCTAATTCCTGAATGCCAATAACGAGATAGCCAGCACGTTCATCACTTTCTAAAATTTGACGGAACATTGTACCTGATGAAGGTGTCTCATCGATTCGCATATCGAAATGAGCATCTAAATTGATCATCCCAATTTTTTTATCGGGTCCAATCGCTTCTCGCACACCTAAATAATGTCCGTAAAATGTTTCATGTCCACCACCCAAAATAATTGGCGTATGGTGTTTGGAAATAATTCTAGCAACACTTTCTCCCAATCGCTTCTGTGCATCTTCTAAATTTTCATCGTCACAACGGACATTTCCAATATCAAAAAGATTTTCTTTTTCTACATGGTACGGAATACTAGCAAGCATAGAGCGAATTGCATTAGGCCCTTCTTTTGCTCCTAATCTCCCTTTATTTCTACGCACTCCTTCTTCGCATTCAAAACCGACAAAACTGAATGATTGTTCTGTCGCTTTCGTTAAATCTTCTATTTTTCTATGTTGAACGACTTGATGAAATCGCTTACCTTTTGCGTTTACATCTTCCCTTCCAGTCCATTCAAAAACCAAGGACATCATCCCCAATCTACAATACTGTTACTTCTATATTAATTCAAGATATTTATAATCTCCAATATGTATTTTCTATATATTTATAGTTTATTGTTATAAATAATAAAATTCCTCAATAGAATAGTGTACAAAAAGCATCTATTTTCTCTTTTTGACATGCAATAAAACCATGAAGGACTGCCATATTCCTTCGAACATATCGTATAGTTTAAAAATAATTGCAACGAAAAAATGATCAGTAAATAATTAGTTAGATGTAACTCCGTCATGATTGTGAAGAAAGGATAAACTTTATTCAGAGCTAGACTAAAAAAGCTCGGGAAAATCCCTGTGGACGATAAAAGGGAATTTCAGTAAATTAATTTCTACTGGAATTCCCTTTTCATTTTATTTACTCAACGTCATCGCTCCATAAATCTAAGTTGTCAAACTACCATAAAACACGATCGTTCACTTACTCAAATTCAACGATCATTTCCATTTCTAACGGAATATTAAATGGTAATGATGGTGTAGATACTGCTGTACGTGCATGTTTACCTACATCTCCAAACACATCTATCAATAATTGAGAAGCCCCGTTCATCACGGAAGGTTGTTCTATAAAATCATCTTTTGAGTTTACGAAACATAACAATTTGACAATTTTTTTCACACGATTTAAATCCCCTAATTCCTTTTCAATGACAGATAAACAATTTAGCGCTGTTAACCGTGCCGCTTCATACCCTTCTTCAACTGATAAATCTACTCCCACTTTCCCTGTAAAAGGAAACTCACCATTTTCAGCTCGGCAATCTTGTCCTGACGTATACAATAAATTACCAGTCGTTTGGCTCGTAATATATAACCCTGCAGGTTCTGGTGCTTTCGGTAATGTTAGATTCAATTCATCTAAACGATCATATATATTCATATTTTCATTTTCCTTTCTGTATAAACTATATATTCTCTTCTATTTATAAATATATGTTATAATTAAGCTACAAATCAATCAAAAAAGACAAGGTGATACATGATGGATTATCGATTATTACATTATTTCACAACTTTAGTCGACCAAGGCTCATTTACGAAAGCCGCACAACATTTACATATATCCCAACCTTCTTTAAGTTCAGCTATAAAAAAACTAGAAACGAGTGTCAACTTAAAATTAATTGAACGAAGTACACGTAATTTTCAACTGACGAAAGAAGGAGAGATTGTGTATAAGGAATCTAAAAAACTTATTCAACATTTCCATTATGTTGAAAATGAAATCCTTCGTTTAAAAGATAACGGACCATTGGAAATTCAAATCGGCCTCATTGAATCTGTCAAATTTTGGCTACCTAAAGTAATTGCAACATATAACGAAAGATTACCTGACGTACGAATCAAATTACTTGAAGTACTTGGACTAAAAAAAGTAGAGCAGGCATTACAAAATTATAAAATCCATTTAGCCATTACTAACCAACGATTCAAATCAGATGAAATAAAATCAATTCCAATATATAAAGAAAATCTCGTCGCCCTCTTGCCGAAAAATCATTCGTTACAACAAAAAGAAACGATTTGTTTCCAAGATATTAAAAATGAGCAATTTATTATTTGCAAAGAAGGATTTCAAACGAGAGACGATATTTTAAACGAATTTCTCGAACTCGGTATTACCCCGAATATTAAGTTTGAAATCGAACGTTTTGAAACAGCATACTCATTAGTAGAGGAAGGAATCGGTGTGACAATCGTACCTGAAAATTACATCCGTTCCTTCCATATTGACTCATCTCAAATTAAACATTTTGACAATGACCGTTTATCCCGCACTGTCTATATCGCCTTTTTAAAAGGGCGTTATTTACCACCTGTCATCGAGCAGTTTATTGATATAACGAAAAACTTCTTTTACGAAAATAACGCTTAAAGAAAAACACGAACGATTGGCTACTCATGTAAAGACCAGATCGTTCGTATTTTTTTATAAAATGTCCTTTAATAGATCGATGAATTGCTTATTTTGCTCATGTGTACCGATAGAAATACGAACATAATTTTGTAATCCCCAACCTGCACATGGACGAATAATGAATCCTTTTTCTAAAAGCTTTTCAAAAAGTACAACACCATCTTGTTTCATATCAACGAAGATAAAATTCGTATGTGATGGGTAAACCTTACACCCTAATGCTACTAATTGCTCTGTTACAAATAACTTTTCTTCACGATTCATCTTCATATGTTTTTCACCAAATGCCACATCTTTTATACTTTCGACTGCACCGGCTATTGCTACACGATTTAATGCAAATGGTTCACGTAAACGAAGCATTGGTTCTAATACTTTTTTTCGTTCCTATTGCATAACCAACACGTAAACCTGCTAAACTATAAAACTTAGAAAATGTACGAATCGTTAAGACATTATATCCTGCTTTGAATAAATCAATTCCAGTTTTATATCCTTCTACATCTACATATTCGATATACGCCTCATCTAAAACTACCAATACATCTTTTGGCACATCGCGAATAAATGCCTCAATTTCCTCATGATCAACGATTGTTCCTGTTGGATTATTCGGGTTACAAATAAAAATTAATTTCGTTTTCTCGGTAATATTTTCCTTCATCGCATGTAAATCAAACGTAAAATCTTCGCGTAATGGAACTTCTACTGGAACACCACCCATCAATAAGGTGGAAGAACGGTATGCTGGAAAAGTCGGTGTGCAATAGAGCACTTCATCCCCTTCATTGACATAAGCACTAACAACGATCGATATAACATTATCTGCACCATTTCCCGTCATTATTTCATCCGCACTTACATGATAAGTTTCTGCTAATACTTCTCTTAATGCACTTGCAGACGTATCAGGATACAAATGCGTTTCCAGTACTGCTTTTTGCATTGCTCGTTGTGCTTTTTCAGAAGGTCCTAAAGGATTCTCATTCGATGCGAGACGATGTACTTCCTCTAAACCGTATTGTTGTTTTACTTCTTCGATGGATTTACCTGGAACATATGCGGCAATTTGTTCCACCTCTTTTCTCCATTCCATTTCAAACACCTCTTTCCTATGAATGCTCATAAAATAATTGTAAAGCTTTTCAACAGAGACACTTCAATGTTAGGCTAGAGTAATAAATATGCAATTGGTGTAACGATAATAATAGTTAAAATCGTACGCTCAATCCAAATCACAATTAACTTTGGAATACTTACAGGAATTTCCGTTGCTAAAATACAAGGAATAAGCGCAGAGAAAAACAAAATTGCTGATACAGATACAACTGCTGTTACGAATTTCGTAATTAATGGTGCATCTACTACGAGTAATGACGGTAAAAACATTTCGGCAATTTCAATCGCTGACGCCTTCGCTGCTAACAATGGTTCAGGCACTTGCATTAACCACGTAAAAGGATAGAAAATATACCCAATAATATCAAATAATGGTGTATATTCAGATAAAACAAGCCCTAATAAGCCAATCGACATAATCGATGGTAAAATTGCCATGGTCATTTCAAACCCATCTTTAAAGTTAATCCAAATATTTTTCGGTAAAGATGGTGCCTTATCTGCCACTTCCATCGCTTGACCCCAAGCAACCTTTAACTTATCTTCTTTTACAATTTGTTCTGGATGTCCTTCTTGCCCTTCATAATAATCATCACTTAATTTACTTAACGGCCAAATACGAACGGTGATTGCTGTTACTAAAAATGTGACAACTAATGTGACCCAGAAATAAATATTCCAAATATCCATCATATCTAAAGTTTTTGCGATAATAATCATGAATGTAACAGAAACTGTCGAAAATCCCGTTGCAATAATGGTCGCTTCTCGAACGGTATACATCCCTTTTTTAAACACACGGTTGGTAATAAGTAAACCGATTCCATAACTTCCTACAAAAGAAGCAACAGCATCAATCGCTGATCGTCCCGGTGTTTTCCAAATCGGGCGCATAACAGGTTGCAAAAATACTCCTACAAATTCTAACAAACCATAGCCAACTAACAACGCTAAAAATACCGCACCGACAGGGACAATTAATCCTACAGACATTACAAGTTTATCAAATAAATATGGCGCCATATCTGGGTCTGCCATCCAAGCAGGGGCAAAATTGAACACTAACATTACTGTAACAATTGCTCCGATTACTTTAAATATAGATAAAATGATTTCGACCACATTTTTATTCCACGTTTTTTTCCAAAACGGATACACCGCTCCCATGATAATAACGATTAAAATATAGTAGGGAATGGCTGGACCAAACGTTTCTTTTAAGAACGTAACGATATGATCTAAAGGAATCGTTCGATTATCATTGATCGTAATCGGGATAAAAAATGTGAATATTCCGATAAAACTAAGCACAAAAAACTTTATATAATTGCCAGTATTATAAATGCTCTTCTCATTTCCCATTTTCATTCTTCCTTTCCATTGCGAGATAAATATAGCGCTTTCATAAATTACTTGAAAAGACATACATTTAATACCATTTAGTATATGTCAAATTAGCTATATGCACAAATACTAAATGACTATATATTTATAGATTTTAGTTATAAATCCCTTCACAAAAGATGAACAAATACTATGGATGCATACCCACTCCACATGAAGAAAGCCTAATAGAAATAGAAGGAAAAGCCTTTTTATTATTTTCACATGTAGGAAGAGAAAAAGCGTATTGTTAGTTCTCTATTAAGCACAAAAAGTGACACAAGCATAGATAAACTAGCCTGCACCACTTTATTTTATGATAAGATTCTCTTAAAAATTCTCATGAAACCAATTTTTCGCTCTCTCTACTTCTCCTTGTACTAACTGATGCCCACCAGGTGTCCAAAACACCTCTACCTCTGCTTGAGCTTCTACTAACAACGTTTCTAAATCTATTGATTCTTGCGCCGGACACATTGGATCTAATTCTCCCGCAGTAATTAATACATGTGTCCCTGTTAAATTAGGTAATGATATTCCACGACGTGGTACCATTGGGTGGTGTAAGATCGCCCCAATTAATGCATCTTCATAATGGAATAATAAACTAGCAGCAATATTTGCACCATTTGAATACCCAATCGCCACCATTTTTGTGCGGTCAAAATCGTATTTTTTCGATGCTTCATCTAAAAATGCATACAATTCTTTCGTTCTAAAAATAAGGTCTTCTTCATCAAAAACACCTTCTTCAAACCGTCTAAAAAAACGCGGCATACCATTTTCAAGAACATTTCCTCGTACACTTAAGATAGATGCTCCCGGTGCAACCATTTTTCCTAATTGTATTAAATCATGCTCTGTTCCACCTGTTCCATGCAACAAAAGTAAAGTTATATCTGAGGAGCCTTTTTCAAATATATGTTTCATGCCATCATTCCCTTCTAGTTTTATCCATACTATTTCCTGGGTAATATTTCATATAATTATCTCTATTTCGAACTTCTCTATTTAATCATAGTGAAGTTTGTACATAAAGTCAAAAGTTAAAATCGTACAAATTATCTGTAACAGGTAGCAACTACTTTCAATAGAGAATTCTAATATGATAAACTACATAAAAGCCTTGCAGTAATATGCCAAGAACCAAATAAATAGTTATGCCATCATCAAGATGTTATAAGGGATAAACAGAGAAAGTAAAATTCTTTCACTTTCGGCTGAAATCGGTCTGAAAGCGTCCACAAGAGTGAAAAGTGAACGAAGTATGAGCAAATTTAAACAAATAAATTATTGCCAAAAATATGGCTTCAACATATTATATGAGGAGGACTTCATATGGAAATCGAAGGAGATATTGTAACAAAAAACTCCCCTAAAAAAGGGATTCTAAAAAACATGTCGATTGCACTCGCAGAAAATGATGTCGCATATTTTACCGAACAGTTAAGTAATAATGCAACATGGGAAATCATCGGCAATCGAACGATTAAAGGAATAAGTGATATTCAAGAAGCATTACATGCCCTACACGGCGGAAAAACGACCGTCTTACATTTAGACCATATCATTACACACGGAAATGTCGGTTCAACTAATGGTCATTATGTACAAAACGGGAGGAAAATTGCCTTTAGTAATGTATTTCAATTTGGGACATTTCGTAAACAAGCAAAAATTAAAAAAATAACGTCATATTTTATTTACGTCTAAACGTAAAACCGCTCCCTAATAGGTACTGCCCCAGTATTTAGAGTAGAAAATCTAATTGTAAGGATGACAACCATAAAGGAAGCGGTTTTTTATTTAATTCATTTGTTGAAATTTGTCACGTAAATCTTTTTTTAACACTTTACCACTCGGATTTTTGGGAAGTTGTTCCACATAATGGATTTGTTTTGGGACTTTAAAACTCGGTAAAACAGCTTTACAAAATTCTATCACTGCTTCTTCCTCTACTGTCTCTCCATCTTTTTGAACAATAACAGCAGCGATTGCTTCAATCCAATAATCATCCTGCACACCAATTACTGCTACTTCTGCAACTTCTTTCATTTCATAGATTACTTCCTCTACTTCACGGCTCGCAACATTGATTCCACCTGTATTAATCATATCCTTTTTTCGATCGACAATCGTTATATACCCCTCTTCATCCATGACACCTAAATCCCCACTATGAAACCATCCATTTTGAAACGCTTCCGCCGTTTTTTCTGGATTATTCCAATAACCAATCATTGCGTGTGGTGTTCGATGCACAATTTCTCCTATTTCACCACGTGCTACTTCCAATCCATCATCATCCACAATTTTCGTTTCGACATGTAGTGCCGGTTTTCCAGCAGAACCTAACTTCCTTAATTGATCTTCCGGTTGTAATGCCGTTGCAAGTGGCGCAACTTCAGTCTGTCCATAAAAATTCCAAAATTTCGCATTCGGCAATCGATCTGTCAATTCTTTTAAAACCTCCCGTGGCATAATTGCCGCTCCATAATAACATTTTTCTAAGGTCGATAAATTGAATGCATCAAATGTCGGATGACGTAACATGGCAATCCACACAGTCGGTGGGGCAAACAATTGATTCGCACCATAACGTTCAATCGTCTCCATTATTTTTTCCGGGCTCGCTACATCTAAAATAATCCCTGTTGCCCCAATATATATACTCGGTCCTAAAAACACATGTAATTGTGCACTATGATAAAATGGCAATGCATGTACGAACATATCGTTCACATCCATGTACCCATCAATAATACAACTAGCATATTCATGCATAATACTTTTATGTGATAACATGACACCTTTCGGATCCGACTCCGTCCCACTCGTATATAAAACATGAGCCAAATCATCATCCAAAATCGATTCTTCGACATGATCTATTGGCTGACTTTTTTGTAATTCATCAAGCAACATCCATACGTCTGATACTGGGGTCTCAAGCGACTCTAAAACAAAACGATGTCGAATTTCTAACCCGTCACTCGCATCGTCTAATACCGTAATAAATTCTTTTTCTGCAAACATGCCAATCACTTGAGCATCTTTTAAAATATAAGCAATATCCTTTTCCTTCAACATATAATTCATCGGAACCATTACCGCACCGATACGAGCAAGTGCAAATGTAACGATGACAAAATCCAAATTGTTTTTCGATAGAACTGCTAACCTATCACCTTTTTTTACTCCATCATGCCATAAACCATTTGCCGTCTGATTCACGAGCATATCTAACTCTTCATATGTTATATCAAGATCTTTATACAAAAACGCCCGCTTTTTCGGATATCTTGCAACGGTTCTCGTTAGCAAATCACCCAACGTATTACGCCTCGTTCGTTGAATTTGCTTATCCAATTTATAATTCCCCCTTCATTATTTTATATACAGAGTATGTAATCGCTCTCATTTTAATTATTTATACCCGTAAAAAGTTCTATAAAACGTATAAAATGCCTTGAAATTTTATGAACTTACATATTCCATGTATAAAAAACAGTCTAATAATGTTATACTAAAATTGTCGAACTACCTTTAGAGCCATGAACTTATGATGAAAAGGGGTATGAATATGAGTGGATTATCAAAGGAAGCTAAACTATTTGTCGAAAATGCAGTACCATTACGAACACTTCATCAAAAAAATTATGAAGAAGCTAGAGAAATAATGGCGGCAGGAGCACCTTTTGAAGCCGAGCTCGACCCTATTGGCAACATCGTGGATGAAACGATTAAAGTCGATAAAGGAGAAATAACATTACGTATATATACACCGAAAGGCGAAGGACCCTTTCCGATTATTATATATTATCATGGTGGCGGTTGGGTTACAGGCGACTTAAACACCTCCCATATTAGTTGCCAGATGATTTGTGCCAAAACAGAACATATCGTCATTTCTGTCGATTATCGTTTAGCACCAGAGTACCCTTTTCCAGTACCAGTACAAGATGCATATGCTGCATTTACGTGGGTACATGAAAACGCCAAAGAATTAAATGGGATTCAAACGAATATATCTGTTTGTGGTGATAGTTCTGGCGGGAACTTAGCGACAGTTACAGCTATTGCATCAAGAGAAAATAAAGGACCAAAAATTAATGCACAAATTTTAATCTATCCGATAACAGATTTAACGATGGAATCTGATTCATACGAACAATTTCATGAAGGGTTTGGATTGACGAAAAACCTAATGAAATGGTGTATAGATTATTATGTAACAGATAAAAATGATGTTCTAAATCCAGTGGCATCCCCTTTGTTTCATGACAATCTGACTGATTTACCACCAGCACTCATCATTACTGCAGAAAACGATGTACTTCGTGATGAAGGAATTCGCTATGGCAACAGATTAAAACATGCAGGTGTACAAGTAGAACAAATTACCGAGGATGGACTTGTCCATTCCTACTTTACAACACCTGAAGTATTTTTCGAACAAATTAAAAAAACAATTAATGATATCGACGCATTTTTAAAAAAGATAAATGAATAAAGTATTTGATTTTAAAACGGAATTCCTTTTCTTACTAATGTACGATTCATACAAAAAAGGCAATGCATCCGAAACATTCGGTACATTGCCTTTTTACTTTCCACAATTATTTAATAAAAATAATTTCCTAAACCTTCTAAAATTGCATTTGATACATTTTCATCATATGCGTCAGACTGAATAACACTTAATTCATCGGGATTACTAATGAATCCTAACTCTACTAAAACAGATACATCTGCATTTTCACGTAAGACAAAATAGTTATCTTTCTGCACTCCACGGTCATTTAAACCAGTATGTTGTACAAGTGCTTGTTGGATCGAATACGCTAATTGTTCATCCTTTTTATTCGCATAATAATGCGTACTAATTCCTCGACTTCCAGACTTTGTAAATGCATTAAAATGAACACTTATATATGCATCCGTCCAATACATTTTATTAAAAGCAATTCGTTCGTTTAGTGACATCGTCTTATCGGAAGTACGTACTAACGTGACAGTAGCACCATGTGCACGTAATTTCTCGGCAATTTTATTCGTTAATGCTAATGTCATATCTTTTTCATGCTTTCCGTCAGCTGCAATTGCACCAGGGTCTTTCCCTCCATGCCCTGCATCTAACATAATATTTTTTCCATTTAATGACACATTTGGTGTAGCAGATGTGGTTTGTTTGGCCGATGACTTTTTAGTACTCTTTTTCGAGCTACTATTCGAAGTACTTTTATCTTGTCCTGTTGCTTTACTTGTCGTTACCCAAGAAGCAACCCAAGCAGTCGAGCCATCTGGCAACTTAATTTTATGCCATTCATTTACCGTTTCAATTAACGGAAAACTTTCTCCATTTTCTGCAATATAAACTACTTCATCATGCGTGCTTGCATTTGCCCGGATGTTTACAATATCTTCCGTGACCTGAACTGTTTTACCGTTAGAAGAACTTGCCTTCGATTGCTTTTTCTTCTTTTCTACCTTTTTTGTTGAATTATCTGCTGGTATTAAATAATGTGCTGCAACCCAAGCAATGTCTCCATCATAATACGTTTGCGCCCAGCCATGTGCTTCTTTAAAAACTGTCACTTGATCACCTTTTTTTAATTGACCAACGACATTCGCATCAGCTGCCGCATCATCCCTCACATCTACTGCATCTACCCCGATGTCATATGTTTTCTCTGCAGCATATGACTTGTCCAACCATATAAAACTAGTAACTAGTATAAATGCTGTACATAATAATAAAATCCTTTTCTTCAGAATAACCACTCCCTATTTCCATAAATTAGTAAAAGGTAGTGGTTACATTTTACAAGATATGTAAAATAAGAAAAAGAGTAGAATGTATTAGAAAAATCTAGAAAAATAGTATTTATTTTACAACAAATACATCTAATTTTAAATCGTGTGACTAAAGTCTACTTTTATAATTGTTTTGGTTTAAAGAAGGTAACTTTACATATTAATCAGTGAGTCTATCCAACTATTTAATTAGTTGAACTGAAAAAACCTATTTGTGGATCAATTAATAATGTTCTGTCCAAAAATAAATTTCCAGTTTCACATGAAGTTTCTGATAAGTATGAACAACTATGACATGCTGCACCGTTTAAATTATTAACTCCTTGCCCTGAATCTTTTCCAATTTCTGAGCAAACCGGGTCTGAACTACACCACCTTGCTTTATCTATTGCTTGATAAACCACTGGAAAAAAAGTTTCTTTTTTCCCCATTCTTACAAGCCCTCCAAATGTACCGTCAATATCTCCTGAAGAGGTATAAATTAAGATACCACAATCGTCATCATTTATATAAAGTCGCTCACGTAATGATGCGGAATTGTAACCACATGTAAGTGCAAGCTCATCGATTATAATATGGGATAAAGTGTGAATCAATACATTCCTCGGTTTAAGAATTGATTCATCAAACCTTGCATTACTTCTTACAGCCCTAGTAATTAGTCTATTAAAATGACTTAATACATCATGTCTTTGTTCCCAAGAAATTAGTTTTTCTACATTCAAAGTAAAGAATATTCCTTCCCCATAAACTTTGTAGGCAGGTAACCAGTTGTTTTCTTGTAAGTCTGGATTCTTAAACAATAATTCTTTTCCTTTTTCTATTTTAGTCCTACCAGATTGTTCACTATTTGTTATAAGTCTATCAAAACCTGTTAATACAATAGTTTCCTTTAATTTTGTCACCCTGTTAATCAGGGTAAATTTACTAGTTATTTCGTTTACAACAGCACTTCCTGAATTCCATTCTTTTTTTACTTTTAAATGTGTATCTTCAATCCCATCGACAAGTACTTCAAACTCTTTTTTCCTTAGTTCTTTTTCTGTATTATTAGAGTATATTCTTTCCAGCTCATCCTTATCCTCGAGTTCACCTTCAATATAAAGTATTGCAAGTTCTATATCTGAATCGTTGTAAAGATTAATCTCAGGTGGACATATTTTTTTTATAATTTCTATTTTTTTGTCAAGGCGGTCAGCGATATTTAACCAAGATGTAGTAATCCCGTATCTTTCAAACATATCTATAAGTCTTTCAACTGCTGCATTTTTTCCTGGTAAATAAATTGCACTAATAGTATTAGGGTAGTATACATTTATTGAATTTTTTAATGCTGCAACAGGATTTGAAAAACAATTTTCACTTTCGCTAAGTGATCCATACCATGGTTTATGACCTGGACATTTATATAAATCACCATTTTCATTTAGTTTCTTACTTAACTCGCTAATACCTTCCTCTTCATCATTTGGATTATTTTTTCTTGTCATAATCCCCTTTAGTGACCTTTCTTTGTTGCAACTACATTTAACTTTAAGGGAATCAAGTGTTGCTCCGCCTGTGGTTATTAAACTCATTTGTCCATCACAAGAGGTGTGTTCATCTTTATGAACCCATTCCCTCCAAGGAAAATCAGATATATGTCCTTCTCTACAAATCATTACAAACGGCACCTGAATCATTCTTCTGCTTTCTTTACATACTTTGCAATCCATCCAACTTGTCCGTTGAGACAAATCTGATTGATGTAAAGTTTTACATATAGGGCAATAATGCCAAGTAGGAAAGCGAAGTAAGGGAATATATAAATCTGTATTTGTTTGAGATAGTGCATCTCCACTGTTTATATATTTGTAACCTGGTCTATAATCAGGAGGCATTAATAGTCTATTTACCCTTAATAATGATCTTAATCTATTCTCTTGAATTTCAAATTCATCTAAAAATTCTGTTCGATTTTCATTTTTATCATAATACCATTTATCTAGAGCACCTATCATTGCGGTTTCTCCTTCAGGACTAATCACAAGTGAACCTGGGCCAAATGTGGTAACAAGTTGCCCTCTTCTTAACGGTAAATCATTCATAAAAGTAACCCCTCCCAACCAGTTTCTACTTCACTACTTTCCTCTGTATTGTATAAAGGTACTATAAGCCCCCTAGACTCAGAGTCTACGTTTCTCATTGAGTTAATCATTGACTCAGCCTTATTTTTTAGAGTTAGAGGTAAAATTTTACCTGCAGGATACATATAGCCTTCCACTTTAGGGTCTACTTCCCATGCAGTATAATTACCGATTTCTAATCTTTTTAGTATCATTCGAAATCTTTTTTTCAACTCTTCTACTTGTTCAGGATCAACGAGTTCGGCTCTCTCGACTAAACGGTTATAAAAAGGTACAATTTTGTCATTAAAGTTCTTTTCAATCTCACGCCAATCTGGTGTTCTAGAAACATCTTCATTTAGTGCCTGACGAAGAAAACCAACTACTACCGCATGTAACCCTCTCTCTAGAGAAGTATCAGAAAATGGAGTAACACTAGTTGGTTCGACTTGAGCATATAATTTTTGATGATACTCCCGAAAATGTTCAAAGTGGGATTTATCTCTTGATTTTGTATTAGAATATAATGTAAATATCAAGCCAGGCCTTTCCCACGAGCGACGCCCAACACGACCACTAACCTGAATGTATTGTGCAGTCATTTTCGGTTGTCCAACGATAGCCATAACAGACAGTCTATCAATGTCTACTCCTACTTCAATTATATTTGATGCTAAGCATAAATCTATTGCAGAATCACGTCTACTTTTTTTATTACTGTCATATTCTATTTTTAAATTATCAATTGTTTTAGATATTTCATTACTTTGCTTTCTTGATGTTAATTCTAAATAGTTATTAACAAACCGAAGTTGTTTTTGGTCTTTTCTCATTGCTATCGAACTAGAATATTGAGGTATATCTGTTTGAGTCAAAGTTAAACCCTCACCTAATTCGCGCAGAGTATTATAAAAAGAAAGTAATGTCCAATAAGGATCTCTTTCTGACTTCTCTATTTCATTAGCAGATTGCAGAATAGAGGAGAATGCCATAACTTGAGACATCATTATACGAACAGTTTGAGTGTATACACCCACATACTTTCTGCCAGGCATAGGCTTTCCCGTTTCTTTATCAATTGCAGGTGTTGCAAAGAAAGAGTCTTCATTATCCAACGCTGGACTTGGAAACAATCTAGCTGTTTTTCTTCCAAATAGTGCAAGTGTTTGTTCTTCAAACTGTTTAATTGTTGCAGTTGCCGCTATAATTTTCGGTTTAACGATTTCACCGTCTACTTCTTTTAGACATAATTCTTCAATCAAAGTCTCAAATAAACCAGTTAGGGTTCCTAAAGGACCGGAAATTAAATGCAATTCATCTTGAACAATTAATGAGGGAGGACTTATGAATCTGTCACCATTAGGATTAATTCCAAAAAGTGATCTTGCTTTTGGTTTCCAAACTAATTGAACAAACTTATCAACCGTACCTATTAAAAAGGTTGGACGCTTCTCATATATAGTTTCATCTACAATATAAATTGGTAATTCATCATGAAAATGACAATCTTTATCCGGACAATGGATTAACAATTTATTATCATCACTTTTATAACCAAGATACTGTTTCTTTTTACTATCCTTCTCCTCATAAAACCCGAGTTTCGCTCCACACCACGAACAATTGTTTACAATAAATTCTTGGGCATCTTTATTACCTTTTTTTAATTTCATAAGATTCGTTTTAGCAACTTTATTGCTATTAGGTGTCGTATTTGATCCAACCCATATTCCAATGGAGAATGGTATATCTCCTAATTTCTCTTGATTATTTCTTCTTATATATTCTAAAGCACAAATTAATCTAGAAGATCTTTGGAATTGGTCAGCGGTTAGTAGTCTAAGCGTATACCTCATCAATATATCTACTCCTGCATCCATCGGGTTTCTTAATCTTCTTAAAACCATTTGAAAAGCAGCAACCCCTAAATAAGCCTCTGTTTTTCCACCACCGGTAGGGAACCAAATTAAATCAACAATTTCCCTTGATTTACATTTCTCATTTATAAATGATTCAATTGATAATAGAATAAATGCAATTTGAAATGCTCTCCAATAATTATTAGCATTTTTTAATTTAACTTCATCATTAATGTTGTCTTTAAAGGATTTATTAAAAATTATTCGATTGTTATTAATAATGCCATCTCGCTTATCTTTTCCATTGAGCTGTTGTAGAAGAATAGCAAGATTGGCTAAACGAAATGCCTCAAGTATTTGTTCATCTTCGAGAAATTCTAATCCCTTTTTCATTCTTATTAAACTTTCCTTACATAATGTCATATGTTTCATAGCCACTGGGCGTAAAGATTTTGGTATTTCGTCTTGAATCTCTTTTTCCTTTGCATTAATCCACTCTTCATACCCATTTATCAGGGGTTGTAGAATTTCCTTCGGATGTTCGTTTGATGATACCCCAGCTAAATCACTCATTTTAATTTCAAGTTCTTGCATTTTATTCCCCTGCTTAACAACAACGTTTGGAGTCATACTTAAAGCTTCATACTCAGGCATAAACGTTGTTGATATCTCATTAACCTCTGTTTGATTTTGCTCCCAATGGGCAGCACAACCATGTCCAAATGCATATACACCCTCATTTCTATAAAGCAATTCCGTTGATGCTTCCTCTTCGCTCATATAACCCTTCATTTCATATTGTTTAGGATAAATAGAAAACGGATATTCTTTTGGTGTACTTATTGTCATTACTGATTGAAACAATATCAACTGTGAGCTGTTAAAATCTTTAACATCAGAGCGGTTAGTAACACTTACAGTTATAATATACTTACTCTTGACTTCTCTAATTCTGGCTTGAAGTTGTACTTCATACTGACTTAAATGTTCATCTTTTTTATTTTTCATAGCTACAAATGTTTCAATTTGTTTATTTGCAGATAGGTCTTTAATAGAAACATTCCAAAAACCCTCAATAGACTCTCTTAACCACCATTGGTAACTATTACTTTCCCCCTTAACTCTTACCTTGTGAGGAGTATAACTTCCACCTTGTATGTTAACCTTAAAATTTGGTAAGTTTTTATCAACACAAAAAGTAAGTCCCATTGTGGATGGCTTATAATCGTTTCTTTGCGGGAATAATTCAACCTCACCATCATCTTCTGTATTCTCTATTCCTTCAGTTAGGTTGAATAATTCCCCTATTTTTTTAATTTCTTCCTCTTCAACAAACTCTTTATTAATTGGAGTATCAAGTGAAACATCTTCATTATCATTCGTACCCAAGGGAAATAATAATCCACTAACGTATCTTTGCGTAGGATTCTCCCTTTGAAGTATTTCTTCTTTAACTCCACCAATTGTCCAATAATAGGACTTATAAAGTTCCTCTTTGGATTGAAATTCTGTAGAACCAATGGGATTAAATTTTACGTAATTATCTCTTATTTGACTTGGTCCTATAATTTCTTCTTTTACGTTATTTAATACTATATCACGATTTTCCAGTGACTTTTCTAATGTGATAGACATACAAATAACTCCTTTATTGTTAATCTATTTCTATTGTTTTCATTAGGTTATAGGGTGCTACATAATACACTGACCTGTCAATTGAAACAACCCTTTCAATATTAAATGATGCTCCATCAAATTCTTTTGATGTAAAAGTATAATACCCTTGTTCCTTTAATTCCTGAAAAATCTCTATTGACAATTCATTCATCAATTTACCTGAAATTAGTCTTCCCGCTTTTAAATGTGCGCGCCTAATTTCTTTCATTTTTCTGTGAATTTCTTCCACTTCTTTTTCGGTATACTTTAATGCCTTTAAAAGTTTAGGCAGTTCAGTAGGACTAATTGAGTTTTCATTGCACCAATTTCTAATTGATACGGTTGATGCCGTCTTTAAGCGATATTTTTTACTAAGTATTTGACTTACTTTATTTATACCTTTTTGTTCAACATTATAGAGAAGTCTTTTTTTCCATTTTTTCTGTGTCAATCTATAATCTTTCGCTTTTGATTTAAGTATTTGATCCGCCACTTCAGCAATTAACTTAGTATCACTCTCATTTCTGATTACAATATAATCGTCTTCTTCTACTTCATTAAAGTTTTTTTGTTTAACAAAATTGTTTTTCTCCTCCGGAAAAAACACACGTATTTTTGAATCCTGTGGAGCAAATAAAAAGCGATCATTTTCTAAAAAAACTATACTTGCTTCTATAGTGTCTGATGAATTAATACCACTTCCTTTTTGTTCATCCAAAAATTTGTTTACAGCAATATTTAAGGATTCTTTTTCTTCAAGATTTATTGTAACTTTCTTTTGAATAGCTTCCCCAACTGTAACTTGATTATAAAGTGTACTATAGGTGCCATTTTTAATTATTTCCTCAAATTCACCTTTAAGTTTTATAAAGTTAGTAAACATATTGTAAGAAACAAAAGTAATCACTGAACCTTTAAATGTAGTTCTAGTATACTCTCCAAAATAATTCGGGCTACCTATATAAATAACTTCATCGAATATGCTAATTTCTTTCCTAAAACTATTTTCAGTAAAAAAATTTATGTCATGATTTACTATAATATCACCAATAAACTGTTTTTTTTCATCTAAAGACAGTGCTCTTTTTGTTACAATTGCTATCTTTTGAGTATTATGTAACTTATTATTAAGATGACTCTGAAGGTAATCAGCCATGCTGTTTTCTTTAGCTTCTATTATCTCCTTGAAAACCTTTGCAATTTTTATTACTGAACTTGAAAAAAGTTCAGGATAACTATTCTTTATTTGAAAAAATTTTTTTAGAAGCTCATTCTGTACCTCAATACTTATTACTTTATTGTACGGTAAAAAACTTCCAGTTAGTTTAAAGAATACTCTTCTTAAAAGGTTTAATACCTCACTTAAATGTAAGTCATTATCATATCTACCTTGAACTTCATTTCGGTACTTTTCAAGACTTTCAGCAAAAAGCGATAATCTGTTGTTTTTAACATGAGCAAAGTTAATATTACTTTTCTCTAATTTATATAAGTCTATTAAGTTAATAAAACTCATAATACACTACCTCCAACCAAGTAACTCAATTCCATTAGGTATTTTTGTATCGTTCAACTTTAAAAAATCTATAAGTTCATGAGTGAGAATGTTATGGTCTTCTTGTAACAATTTCCTTTTTATTTCTTCTTTAAATTCATATAGCCTTCCTTCGTTATCTGTTCTGCTATAAACTATTATTTGAGGATTTTTACTGAAATATTTCGATTGCTTTATGTAACTATTTACATCGGAGTATATTACTGGCACATCCTCAGTTATTTCTTCTTTAATTTTTTTAACTTGAGATGAAAATAACTTTCCGTTCGTATAACTATTTTTATCATCCATGTAAAGGAAGTCATTAATACTACCTTTTATGTCATTATAAATGAATATCTCTTCATTCATTTGGTCAGCAATCTGTGAAGTATTTCCGACTAAATAAAAATAATTTCCTGGATAAAAGGAAACCTTATTCAATTTATTAGGTGAATACAATTCACTTAACAAAGGACTTCCTTCTAAACCAAGTTCTTTTTTCTTACTTACCTTTCTAGACTTTTTTATTTCATCCAATTCCTCATCAAGTAAAACTAATCTATCTATCCACTGACATTCAGGAATACCACTTTTCATCCCCCTATCCTGAATCCAAAGAAGCATTTCATTTTTAAATATTGGGCTCTGTTCTACAGAAAGAACCGATACCTTTCTAGAAGATTCTTTATCTTGATAAATAATACGACTACCCGTTTTTAAACTCATTACTTGCTTTCTAATAGATCGTGCCTGTTTGTTAACAGTAAATTTTTTATCAGCTATTCCCATTGCAATAAATAACGGGAAGTATAATTCACTTGGTAGTGAAATAATAATAGTTACTGGTTTACGAGATTTAACATCACTCTCGTACATAAATGAACCTAATTCAAATGCAAAGTTCACCCAGTCTGGCAAACTTCTCGAATCTCTTTTATTAAGAACCTTTAAATTCTTAATTGACATCCGCATACACCTCTCCAATTATCCTTAAGTATATTATAACACACTACTATAGAACTGGTTTTCTGATATAATATCCATATAATATCGGTACATCCGTACTAGAATTAAAAATTAATTTTTCCAACCTGTTTATATTGTATCATGAAAGGAGGTGAATAAAAGTTGAATAAATATAGTCTCGTAATTGATAATTCCTTACTGGAAGAAAATACGTTTTTGGGTATGCTAATCCATCCTACAAATCCAGAGAACGGGATGCTAGTACTAAATAGTAAGAGTAATGAATTAATGTTACAGATTTATAGAATCACCTTAAATAGTTCTTTCGAATTTCATATTACTAAAATTTTAACCTCTAAAATATTTAATACATCTAGGGAAATGAATCTTTTTTTAGAGAAATTCTCAAATTTCAAAGCAAATCAATTTACAGAATTTTTAAATTACCATGATAATGATCAATTACATTAAGAAATATAGATTGGAGACAATGGAATGACTTTTTATTTTAATTATTTAAGTTCATATATAAATGATGAAGGTAAAAAGATATATAACTTTACAAACCCTTACCGTTTTAACAGTTTAGGACAAATCAAACCTGAATACACTTTATCAAGTTTTGAATTCGCAAATAACATGAGTTTTTCAGAGGAAGGACATCATAGAGTATATAGATCTGGTGGAAGTGAAATACGTAGTAAAGTGCAAGTATTCTGCGACACATTTATTGGTAAACTCGGAGAATTTGCAGTGTACCAATACTTTAGGAATAATGGTATTACATTGACATATCCTGACCTAAAAATCATGGGACAAGGTGAGTGGGATAGTTATGACTTTACATATAAAAACAGAAAAATCGGTGTAAAAACAACAAAAACAAATGGAAATCTGTTATTGCTGGAAACTAAGGATTGGAATAAAAATGCACAATATTTACCTAATTTAAGTAATGGAAATGCTGATTATACTGATTTTTTATTCGTCCGTGTAGACACAAACATTGTATCCAATTTAAAACGCCAAAGACTTTATAGAAATAATAATATAAAAAAAGAGATATTAGAGGATGAATTCAATAAATCTTCATACTACTTTGACATTGCTCATATTCCTATCTTTTTGGTTAAACATGCAATTCAGCAAAATTCTATTATTGAAAAAGGTTCTTACTTATATAAGACATTGATAGACGCAAATAATTATTATATTCAATCTGGCGATATGTTTTTTATTTCCAATCTGATTAATGAGTTAAAATCAACTCCATAATATTTGTTAAATTCAAAAGTAACAATTTCAGTCGAAACACGGTAGAATAAAATATAATTATTTGCTCAAAGGTAAAGGAAACGACAATAAATAATAAACATGCTATATCACCTTCGTTTATGAGTATAGGGTGATTGACTAAGAATTTTAGCAAACAAGAGCTGAGATGATTTTGAAAATGAGCACTTACCCAATAACATCATTAAATACTCTTGAATTTTTTAAACCTAAATAGGAAAAACAAAGAGAAAAGGTTTTATCCTCTTCTCTTTTAAATTGCTTGCTTTTCTTTATTTTTAGATTTTTCTTTTTTATAAACCGTATTAAGTGCTGTTAATAAATTAGTAGCAAGTCTTTTGATTACTGGTACGGATACTGCATTACCTGCTTGTTTATATATGTGGCTATTTGCCATACCCTTAGGAATTCGGTAGTCATCATTTACAGGAAATCCTTGAAATCGTAGAGTTTCCTTAGGTGTGAGTTTTCTAAATCCCCAATCATCAATTATCAAAGGAACATTATGACCACCTTCGCCCATGTTTGCAGTTAGAGTTGGACATACATTACTTTGATTTTCTCTAACATAAACTCTTCTAATTTGATAAACCGTATCTCTCTTTGTCATTGATTCAACGAGTTGAGAGTAATATTGAGAATCTTCAGTATAATAATATCTGTCTTCTTGCTTTTCATGGCTATCTAGAATGTCATCAATCGTATTGGTGAGTGGAATTGGCTCAGGCCATTTAAAACTTTCTAAAGCTTTTTTATTTCTAAATCCTACTATGAAAATCCGTTCCCGATTTTGAGGTATATTTCCATACTCCATCGTATTTAAGACTCTACTTTCAAAATGGTATCCACTATCTTTTAACATTTCTTCGATAACTTTGAAAGTTCTTCCGTCATCGTGTCCTTTTAAATTCTTAACATTTTCTAGGAAGAATGCTTTCGGTTTCTTAGCCCGAATAAAACGAATAACATCATAAAACAATGTCCCTCGAGGATCAATTACCTCAGTTTTTCCACCACACTCTGGACAACTTGCTCCGTTAATGTATTCATCATAGGAGACTGTATGCTTATGTTCACAATCGTGACATTGGTAGTTCATTCCATGTCGTTGTCCTGCAACGGAGAAAGCGACGCACGGCCAACCCGCTGTAATAATATCTGTATTAGGCATTTCAAATTCATGGATTTTCCGAACATCTTCTTCGATTAAAACATGATTAAAATTCTCTTTATAAGTCTTACAAGCATTTTTATCATGCTCGTTTGCCCATATAATATTCGCTCCTGCTTGCTCAAAACCTTTTTCAATTCCGCCAATTCCAGCAAACAATGATGCAACTGTAAATCTTTCCATATAATCCTCCCTCCGAACATATGTTCCATTCCATTTTAATCTAATTATACTTATTGTATCATGTTTTGTCTAGAATTGCGGCTGGCATACATATATATATTTTCATATATTAAATTTGTAAGATATTAGTTATTGTGTTCCTCTTGAAAGTCTTCGTAAGCACCTATTCGTGCAAAGTCTATTCTAAAATGATGATTGTTTATTTTTGTCACTACAACAGAATCAATTCCGACATCTTCCAACATTTGGTAAGTAACCAAAGTATCCGGTGGTATCTGTAGGACGTGACGCAATAACCAATTTCCTAAATGTCTATTTGGGTTGGTCATTAAAGCCTTGCCGTTTTCTTGACATATTTTTGCTGAAAACTCTGTTCCGTTAGGTATCTCTAATGTGAACGGAACGGATTCATAACTTCTTCCATTTCTTTTAGCGTCTTGATATGCATTTAAATCGTAAGGAAAAAAGTCAGGAAAACTTCTATGTATCCATATAGGAATAGGTATATATACTTCATCCTCGTGTCGAGTCCTTCCTTTAGCATTCCACTGATTTAAGCCTGATCCCACTGAAACTGCCATTGTTCTAGGAGAATATAAAGGTAAATATATATGCTCATATGTTTTTTCTGTTTCTGGGAGTAAATCAATTCCACGGCCACGCAACAAGAAAGTATATGGATCTTTTAAAATTTCTACATTAAATTGATCTGAAGGATTTGAGGTAATAAATCTCTTTTCCAAAGTACTTTTTGATAAGTTGAACTTATAATCATGTAAGTGGTCCTTAAAGTGAATAATGTTTCCTCTTTGCTTTATATCTCTAACGGTGTTTAAATCAATTAAGTCCATATACTCTTCATAGATATTAAATCTTCCTTCTTCACGGGTTACTAGATGATAAATCATATCATCTAAATCGTGCGCTCTTTGTGTGAAAATAATCCTATTATTCCTTTGTATACTAATGCTTTCTACAACATCTCTTGGATCTAATCCTTGGTATGATACCGCTCCTTTATTAAACTCTGCTATTTTCTGAAACGTCCTTCCATTCTTGTGTAGAAATGTTTTTAAACCAATACCTAATCCGTTTTTCGCTGCATCTGCAGAAACATCACCTCTAGATAGGTTTTCAGCATCAAATGCTCTACAAAAGATATTTTCCGCAGCTCGATAATATAAGTATGGAACTGGATTTTCTGCAAAAAGATTTGAAAGTGAACCAACTGCTCTTAGTAATTCAACATACTCATCTTTACTTTCATCTAATCGTGTACTATAAAACATAGATATGTAATCCCTCCTATGCCTTAATAGTAGCAAAGTTTTATAGAAAGATTAAGGACCAATAAGTAATTTAAGTTTTCTATAATTTTATTTATATCTCGCTCTCTCCCCTATCTATCAATAAATCTATTCTTCACTATTAAGAAAAGAATGAAGTGTATATACTTCAAAGGAATTAAAAGAACTATACACACTTCTTAACAATACAAATAGCATTAAAAACAGGCATGAGAAAAGATGAATTACCAGCTTTACAATGAGAAGATTTAGATTTTAAAACAAATACTATTCATATACGTCGTTCATTTATTTATACCAAAGAAAATGGCTACGAACAAAAAAACTAAAACTAAAAAATCCATTAGAAAAATTGCACCACCCAAAAAGTTAATGAGTAAACTACAAAAACATAAACATTCAAAAGAAAAGGAATGTGAACAAGTAGATAAACCATTGGCTGGTGCCCAATATCTCTTTGTTTTTCCACTGATTTTGGTAAAACGTCTTATCCTGACGTACCAAATAAACGGTGGACAAGATTTTAAAAAGGACAGGATTTTAAAAAATCCGATTTCATGATCTCAGACTTACAACTGGTACGGACCTAATCAATAAGGGAGCTAATATTCACTCTATTTCTAAACGATTAGGACACACTAACATCAATACAACAATGAATATCTATGGACATTATCTAGAAGAGACGGATCAAAACATCGCTGAAAAGTTAGATGATGACTATATCTAACTTTTCAATGAAGGATTAGAGTAATTAAAATAATTAAAGTACTTCTAAGTTATATAAAGTAGTTCATTTGGAAAGTAGAAAAATCATATTCACAATGTATATCAATGTAATCATATAATTTTAGACTACAAAAATGTACAAAAATACACTGGGTTTGGCTCCCCCTGCGTATTCTATTATTTTTAATGACTTGTTGTTGAAGTAATGCACCCGATCGTAATATTACTTAGATAAATATTAACATGAAAAAATTAGTTGTTATTACTGTGAAACTATTACTTTACTACGAATTGTATCTCCAATAGTGAAAGTATAATGAAAACCATCCTTCTCATCATATAAAGAAAGTGGAAGATCTGCTTTTGGCATCCAAACTCGTCCCAATTCAATCGCTACCGCTACAGGAATCGAAGGAAAAACATGTATTACATTATCATGCCCATGTATACTTTTAATTCGGTTTAATAGTTCCCTAAAAAGTGTTCGGACCTTACTTAATTGATTTTCACTTTTTAAGTAGTCATTATTTGGGATTGGTATGGTTACAGTCCATATTGATGTATCGTCTCCCATTACCTTAATAATTCGCCCGTTATCAATAGTTGCACTTAATGATAAATTAAGTGCAACTTTATCATGAATCTGTTCAGGCTCTTTTACAATATACTCAAAACTTTCTGGTCCATCTTGCCATTTCCAATCGGCTGGTTCTCTGTGTAATTGATATACATCTGCCTGAATAATATCCGAGATTAATACGCCTAGCTCAATCAGTAAAGGCTGGGGTGCCAGCGCAAAAACAGACAAATGTCGAATATCCCCTAATTCTATTCTTCGCTTTACCTTATCTATAAATTGGTTTTTTAAATTTTTTCTTTCCACTACCCAATACATATCTTGATCATCACGAAATAGGCTATTTTTTAAACTTAATTCTATCGCAGGGTTTTCCGCTGGATACCTATTCGGTAACATTGCTGGGGTAGTCTTCTCAAAATTTATAGGTGAACTATGTTCTCCAATGTTTGCACCATACAATAAAACATTGCTTTTTCTATTTACACCAACTGATGTGACCATTTCTATCCGCAGTTCATGGTTTTTCTTCATTTCTTTCAATCTCTCAACTGGATGCCCATCCTCATCTTCCTTATCGATTAGCCTATGGTGCTTATCACACATTAACATCAAGTTATTAATATCCTTAGCCAGCTTTTTAGAAAGGATTTTGTGACCCCTCGGACCATTTGGACTATCGGCTATAATATGAGCGACGTAGGCTGTATTAAACTCCGATTCTGTTAAAGAGTCTTTCCAAAGCGGTTCATTACATCCTTCGTATTGACACCTTCCGGCAGCTTTTCCCCATAGTCTTATTTTTACTCTTTCTGGTATATGTGTTTTTGACATAGATACGCCCCTCTAACTAAAGTTTTTTTCGTTTTCTAATAATTGGGTGTTCCCCTCCGCCTAACCATTTTCCAGTCGCATGCCACATTTCATAATAATAGAGCCAAAGTGTAGTCCAAGGAACAATTGTTTCGGCTATAACCATTTGTTTCGTCCATTCCTTCTTCTTAGGACGAAAAAGGCATAATTTGTTCCCTGGGTATACATGAGGTATTTTCTCTTCTCCTCTATTTTCCAGTGGTGGATCAAGCACAAGCACTTTTGGTTGTAGCATACCTAATGAATAAGTTATTTCCACAAGATAACTCTTACTTAGCGGCGTGGGCTGTAATTTGCCAGTCCAAACAACCTTATTCTTCTTCCACGCCTGCTTAAATTTAGGAAAAGCAAGATTCATAGCAATGATTTGTTGTGAAATAGGAATATGGTTTTTATTAAAAAAATTCTTCTTATTCGCCATAAAATGTGTTCTTCCTCATTGCAACTACGTTCACTTCTTTTGTCGTTGCTACTAACAATCCAGCACCAGCAACGCCAAGTGTGTTGGTCTCTCTCGCCTTTTCCATATACTCCGCTTGCTCCTCAAGAGTTTCGTTAATAACATTTTCCCCGAACATCACTTTAAGTTCCTCTGCAATTTCATGAATACCTCGAAGTTCGTTTAATCGGTTCCACTTTTGCTTAAAATCACGAATGAACGAAACAAAAGATTTATACAATTCTGGATGATCCTCCCATCGTTCACTCAGATCTTCATTTTCGTTTGTTGGATTTAACACAGTTAATCGTTCTCCGTCTGTCGGAAGGACCGAAAGAATGCCTGCCAAGATTGCAGTAATTGCTTCAAAAACAGATGCTTGTCCTTTATATAATTGTCCTGCCAACGTTGTTAAGACAATACTAATCGGAGCAGAATCGAGTTCATCTTCAAAATAGACATCCCGATATCGTTTAATTAATTGAACCGCACGCTTTAAAGGTGGTTTTCTTTCAATATTCTCATCATGTGGTAGCGGTTTTATGTCCGCCCGTTTTTCGAGTAGTAATTCATACTGATAGGATTGTTTGTTAAACCAAGCTGAATATCCTTTTGGATTACTATCCTTCCAGTCTTTTACTTTTCTGTCAGGAACTTTGATATTTGTATTTGATGTCTGACTAGCTGGATGAGCCGGTAATATATCCACGTGAAACTCATTGGCATAGTTTAGCCGAATACAGCGTTTTTTTCTTTCAACCATATTTTTATATGTCTTATTTTCTTTGAGGCGTTTTTCGATGGAGTCTAAAAGTTTTATCGGGTCTTTTCCTTGCCATGTTTCATAAATTTGGCATACTAAATCAAGATCGTACTCCTGCTTAGAAAGTGGCTTAACAGTCGTACCGATACTTAGTGATCCTTGGGGATAGATTTCAATTTCTGCACCACCTAATTCTTCACCTTTGGAAAGCCAGGTTCCAACTGTTAGATACCTTTCCTCGGCAAGTTTTCGTTGTGTTTTACTAATTTGAAGTTTTGCACCCACACGTTGAAGTAAATCGTCTAATTGGTTTAATACGTAAAATTTTCCGTTCATAAAATCTCCTCTCTGGAACCGAATGTTCGTTCCTAATTAGATAACCATATTATATCCTTTTGGTCAGTACTGTTCAAGGTAAATAATCAATATATAGACATCATTAACATAAATAACACAATATATTGTGTTGCATTTGTTTTAAATAATAATTCCGTGTTAAATGGTATTGATAAAAGTATAGGCCACGATTAAGTTATGGCTATGTAATAATGCATTAACTCCCCAAATTTCTTTTGCATCAGATAATGCTTTAAGACTTATTTCTTAGTGTGACCAATAGCTATCATCTATTAGTTAAACTTACGTACGCTAAATCTGTTGCTAACCACGATATTAAAAGTTAGTAATCCTAGTCATAACAAAACAATAAATTGAAGCAACCGAATTTATACGCTGCTAATTCGTACTTAAACATGTGTTATTCTCATTTGGTCAACAAAAACAAATTATTTTTATTTATTATAAACACAAAAAACGCTTGTCCTATATAGGACAAACGTTTAAATGTATGACTCCGATTGGGCTCGAACCAACGACCTCTACCCTGTCAAGGTAGCGCTCTCCCAGCTGAGCTACGGAGTCGAATATGTAAGAACATGTATTATAATAGCCAATATATACAGCTTTGTCAACAAATAACATAATCAACGACATTATCTCTACACATTTTATTGATTCATAACGCGAATATTATCCGAGTATAATAAAACCTCTTTTGTAAAGAATATAAAAAAGGAGGTTTTGGCTTATGAATTGGTCACAAATATTAGCCTTAATTTTAGTGATAATAGGTGCGATTAATTGGGGATTGATTGGTTTTTTTCAATTCGATTTAGTTGCATCTATCTTTGGTGGACAGGGAGCAATCTTATCTAGAATTATTTATGCATTAGTTGGGTTAAGTGGCTTATACGCATTAACCTTATTCTTTATTGGCATGGACAATGATTTGGTCGATAATGAAATGAGAGCGAATAGACCGAATTATGGTACAGAGTTTGGGGATGATTTTCGATCATTTTACAAATCGGAATGATATAGATTAACCAGAGAAGGATGAGGCGTTCTTTAGATCACGGAATTATTTTACTTATACAAAAGAAAGCACCCCTTAATTCAGATCTTGCTCTAACTTAAGGAGTGCACGTCATCGTCTCCCTCTATCCTGAAAAAGAATATTCCTCGGCAGTAAGCCTTTACTTGATGGTTTACTGTTTTTTTGTGGTGACTTGGATTGATCATCCATATGGAAAATAATAGAAGCATCCTTATTAGGTTGAAGATTGTATCATTGTTAATACTTTATTCATTTCTTGAGTCGCTCCAACTTCAAAATATTTGTCAAATGGACATCCTAATAAATGAATTCGTTCCACTACATTTTCAATTGTAAATTGATCAGGAACAAGACCCTCTCTAATCTCTTGCCAAAAAAGTGGTGTTGCAACCGTTGCATCTGCAGTTTTCCTTGGTGAATATGGTGCAATCAATGTTTTATTTTTCCCGTGCTGTACATAGTCAATATATAAACGCCCTTTTCTATTTTTCTTTAAACGTTCGGTTGTAAATAAATCCGAATAATTATTTTCTAAAGTCCATGCAATTGCTTGCGTAAACAGAGCAGTCTCTTCGTATGTCATACTCTGTACAGGGATCGGTATATGGACTTGCAAACCTTTATTCCCCGATGTTTTAACGAATGATATTAAATTCAGGCGGTCTAATAAAAGCTTAATTATTAACGCAGCCCGTATAGCTAAATCAAATCTTTCTCTATCCGGTGGATCTAAATCAAACACAATTTCATTTGGATATTCACTGTCTAACGTTTGAAAAGGGATGTGATATTCCATCGCCCCATGATTAGCGAACCAAACAAGATGGTCTAATGTATCACAAACAATTAATTTGTCGCCATCTACTTCTATAGGTTTAATAAATTCAGGAGCGTAACTTGGAAGATTCTTTTGAAAGAAACTTTCGCCTAACACACCATCCGGAGAACGAATGACGGTTAATGCTTTTCCCCTTAGGAAGGGTAACATATAAGGAGAAACTTCTCTTATATAAGTAAGTAAATTCCCTTTCGTCAACTTTTTATCTGGCCAAAACACCTTGTTCGTATTAGTTATTTCCATTCCAGGTGGAATCATAGCCATATCAAGATGTAATTGCTCGATGGTACATTCTTCTGGTCTTGTATTAGGTAGGAGTTCTTTAAATGATGGCTCCCTTAATTCGCCTTTATGTAAGTCTAAAGTGTTTATGGATACACAAATAGCCGGTAATAGTGAATAACCGTCCCCCTGTTTATCACCTTTTGTTATAAAAATTTGTTTCAATGTACTCATTGATTCCTCATTTAAACCGTGTTTACATTTTCCAATAGTTTTGATGACTCCCCCATCATACACACTGACTAGAAAATAACCATTGACCATATCCATATGAGTTAAAAAGCCTTGGACTTTTCGCCAATTTTTAATTTTATACCAATCTCGATGTTTTTTACCTTCTAAATACACGCTATTTTTCCTTTTAGCAATCAATCCTTCTCCCTTATAATCATAGACTTTTTTCCATAAATTTTTACCATTTTCATATGTGTGAATGAACTGTATTCGTACTTTTAAAGAAGATGCTGTAAATAATTCTTTTAGTAATTGTTTTCGATACAATAATTTTTTATGGTACAAATACTCCCCTTTATACTGTAAAAGGTCAAAAGCCATAAACGTTACGGGTCGTTCTTCCGATTTATTTCGAATCAAGTCCTCATTTTTTAACCTTCCTCGTTTTTGTATCCATGAAAAATTTGCTTGAAATGGATTGTTTAACACAACTAATTCGCCATCCATTTTCACTGGTAAAAATGCATTCATTTTCTCTTTATTTTTATGACAATAGTTGATGATCTCTGGAAAATTTCCAGACAAATCTTTATTATTTCTGTTTGTAATTTTCACTCCATCTCTTTCCCAATGTAACACACATCGAAATCCGTCATACTTTACTTCATACAACCAATCATCGCCCTTAGGGATTTCCTCTATTGCTATTGGTTTCATAACGTTCATATGTATCACCTCTTTTACATAGCATGCCTCATTCTTTGTATAAAAAACTTACAAATCAGCAAAATAATTAGAAAAGGAGGACAAGTCATGCACACAATGTGGAAAGGGACAATAAGTTTTGGACTTGTAAACATACCTGTAAAAATGCACGCTGCAACCGAAAATAAGGATATAAAACTTAGACAATTGCATAAGAAGTGTAAAACACCTATTAAATATGAAAAAACTTGCCCTTACTGTGAGGAAGAAGTTAAAAGTGAAGATATTGTTAAAGCGTATGAATATGCTAAAGATAAATTTGTTATTTTAGATGAAAAAGAATTAGAGGCATTACAAAAAGAGCAAACCGATAAAGCAGTGGAAATTATTGACTTTGTAAAGTTATCGGATATAGATCCTATTTATTTTGAAAAAAGTTATTATTTATCGCCAAACGAAGGTGGAAGTAAAGCTTATGGTTTATTGCGTAATGCTTTAAAAGATACTAAAAAAATAGGCGTTGCAAAAATGATGATCCGATCAAAAGAACAACTAGCTGTAATTCGTGTGTATGCGAATACTTTAGTAGTTGAAACGATTCATTATCCAGATGAAGTAAGAGATGTAAAGGAAGTTCCAAATGTACCCGCTAAAGTAGACACTGTAAAAAAGGAATTGGATACAGCTAAAATGTTAATTGAGCAATTAACGACGAAGTTTGATCCAGAAAAATATACAGACGATTATAGGACGGCATTGCTTGAATTAATTGAAGAAAAGAAAAACAAAAAGCAAACAACTACCGTTACAGCAGAAGGCAAACCCGGCCCAGGTTTTGAGTCTAACTTGATGGATGCCTTACAAGCATCATTGAATCGAGCGAAAAAGGATCATCCAAAGACAAAGAATACTAAACGAAAATCTACAACTAAAAAACAAACTACATCGTAACAATTAATTTAAACTAGAGCGCAACAAAGCGTTCTTTTTTCAAGTTTCACCCTTACACCATGAAACACGACATGTTATAGTTTTCAGCTTAAGATTACGTGGAGTGGCTTTCATTATTAACAACGTATCAATTGGGAAACATATCAAAAAGGAGGAAGAGTAAAATGGGAACTTTATGGGCACTTATTGTCGGTGGTATTCTTGGTTGGTTAGCAGGATTAATTATAAGTAAAGATGTTCCAGGTGGAATCATTGGTAATATTATAGCTGGTATAGTTGGTGGTTGGTTAGGTTCTATATTGATGGGAAACTTTGGACCAGAAATAGGTGGTTTCTTTATCATTCCTACCTTAATTGGGGCAATTATCGTAATTGGTATCCTAAGCCTCATTATGGGTAGTATACGAAAGTAATTTGTTTTTTATTTGAGTAAAAGTATTTTTTGTATTTTTTTACCATGGTTAATATTACATCAATTAGCTCATAATTATACATAGAAATTAAAAAGGAGTGATTGGACATGGAGATGCAAAATAAAGTGCAAAAAGAATTAACTGAGATGGACAGTGAACAAAAGGATTCCATCCTAGAAAATTTTGATCGTTTTAAACAATACCTCTTAGAAAAAATCGAACTAGGGGAAAATATGGGATTAAGCGATGACAAGCTTGCAAAAGCAACGGAATTAGTCGCAAATTATCTCGCTAAACATGAAGAGCCTCGTAATCGAGAGGAACATCTCTTAATGGAGTTATGGAAATCTGGATCCAAAGAAGAACAAAAGTCACTTTCCCATATGCTTCTAGAAATGATTAAGAAATCTTAAATCATTTTTCATGTGAAAAATATTGATTTCTTCAAAACCTAAAACGATACGATAAACTATATCCCCTAGAAATCATTACTATTTCTAGGGGATTAAATTTAAATACAATTAAATTAAACCAATACCTTCCACCTGTATTCACTCCTTTTCATTTATAAAATGATAAAATCAATGACATTATTTGTTTCGTTTGTTCATACAGCAATGTTTCTGCTTGATTCATACATTCTTCTAAACTCAGCGGTCCATTGACAATGGAAAAACACCCTGCAAATTGATCTGATAATTTTTCATGTTTACTTATGGATCCTGAAAGTAAGACGGTCGGTACATTATATTGTTTTGCTAATGTAGCTACATAGCTCGGGGCTTTCCCATACAATGTCTGTTCATCTGTTTTTCCTTCTCCTGTGATAACGAATGTTGTATCTTCCAACTCTTGTTCTAATTCAATCATTTGAGCAATTAATTTAGCCCCCGATTTTAACTTTGCATGTAAACATAAAAGAGCAAATCCTATTCCACCTGCGGCCCCCGCTCCTTCTTGTTTTTTTAAGTTGTTTTGAAAGGCATTCTCTAAAATAGTTCCATATCGATCCATCGCTTGATCAAATTGCGCTAAATTAGAAGAGGGTAAACCTTTTTGTGGTCCATACACATATGTTGCCCCTTGTTTTCCACAAAGCGGATTATTTACATCTGATGCTACTTTTATTTCCACCTCTGTTTGCCATTTGTTTAAAGCGGTTACATCTACAGTATGAATGTCTGAAATATCTTTCCCAAAAATGGAAACCTCTTCTCCAATATTATTAAATGCTTTCATACCTAATGCCTGTAACATTCCTAATCCACCATCATTCGTGGCACTTCCACCAATACCGATAACAAATTGTCGACAACCACGACGATAGGCATCTTCCATTACTTCTCCCAAACCATACGAAGTTGTGTTATATGGATTCCTCTCTGAAAGTGATATTTGTTCCAAACCAGCTATTAATGCCATTTCAATAAATGCAATATGATCATCAGATATTCCATAATACGTATTGATTTTTTCTCCACGTGCTCCTGTGACATACACATAAATTTTTTCCATATTCCCCCTATGAAATAAACTATTTAATGTTCCCTCGCCCCCATCTGCCATAGGTTTTAAAACGGTTCTAATCGACGGTTCTACATCATGTATGGCTTGAGCAATTATTTCAGAAACATTTGTAGCCTCTAAACTATCTTTATAACTGTCTGGCGCGATTACTATTTTCATTTTGCTACTCCTTTATATGAATTACGGAAAGATCTGCAATCGTTCCATCGACTAACTCGATTTCTTGCGGTTTCTTCTTTACATACATATACAAGATATTTAATCGATGAACTTAGATTATATTTGGTTAATCGCTTCACTTTCTTTGGACATGGTGTGTAAAATTTCCACCACTCCTTCATTTGACATAATCATATCATCTTCCTCATATATCGTACATATATAATCTAAATCATCCTGCTGACATAAATTATATAAACGTTCTAATTTTCAAAGTTAAAAATATGCATTACCTATAAAAAGTATGAATACCATTAAATAATGTAATTTTTCCAAGTGTATAGTATGATAGAAGTAATTATTAAAGTAAGACTTTTCAGAAAGGAACGGAATGCCTATGTCTCGTACAATTTCAGTTTTATTAATTATCGCTGGACTAGCATTATTAGCATATGGAGGTTATGAATATTTCACTTCCAAATATAATGAAGGTCAACGTTTAAGCGAAGCGAAAGAATTTGTTTCAACTGATATTGTTGAGGATAATATTGATTTCGATTATAGTGTATTCAGTGAAGGAGATACAATTGGTGTATTATACATCCCGAAACTAGATCGTGAAATCCCAATTGTTGAAGGAACAGATGAAAAGGAATTAGCTCAAGGTGTCGGGCATTATTCAGGTACAGGGTTTCCAGGTGAGAACAAACAAATTTTACTCTCGGGCCACCGTGATACTGTTTTTCGAAATTTTGGTGATTTAGAAGATGGGGATGAATTCCATATCCAAATGGAGCATGGAACATTCGTCTATGCAATTCGCGATAGTGAAACAGTCATCGTACCAGCAGATGATACGACAATAATCGACCCAAGTCGTGATGAAGAAGTATTAACTGTTTCTACCTGTTATCCATTCTCCTATATTGGAGATGCACCAGACAGATATATTTTGCACTCTTATCCTGTAACAGAAAAATCAAATAAATAATACGTCTAATCTCCGAGAAAATTTGTCGGAGATATTTTTTATGCGAATTTCTTAACGTTTTCTCATTTTCCTCTCGCTTTGTTATCATTTTTTCCCTTTAATATATAAGTATGAGTCGAAGGGAGAGAGAGATAAAATGAAAAAAATGATTGGTTTAATAGTTGTTCTAGTTCTCGTATTAGGAATTGGGTTTGGTTTAACTACAAAAGCGGATGAAATCACCGTCTACCATAATCAAACAAACCAAGATGAGCATGTAAAAGATGATGGTGATAAATTAACAGAAGAAACTCCAGTAGAGTCAGAAGCTGAAGTGGATAAAGAAGTTGATACAACAGATATAGACGAAGATTCCACAAAAGAAGAAACCGTAACAGAAACGCCTGATACAACCGAAACATATCAATTTGAAGAAACAAAAATAATTGAAAGTAAAGTAGATATGAATGGACTGTCTATGGATGTCGTGGAAGATAATCCGTACAAACGAATTATGTTAATAAAAGATGAAAATGGACATAAACAATATAAAACAATTTATATGAAAAAGAAAAACTTCTTAAAAATTATCGACCTGAACGGCGGCATGATGTATAAAGGTAAAGTAAGCTAAACTAAACAAACACCCTTAGAGTGACCTCTAAGAGTGTTTTTATTTATTTTAAGAAATCTTCCTCTTTATACGCTGGATTTGGATACGTGTAAAACCCTTCCCCACTTTGTACACCTAATTTATTTTTATCAATGAAATTCTCTTTTAAATATTTAGCAACCTTTTTTCCCTGTTCATCTCCAGCAGCAGCCTTAGTTTTTGCTAAATTATAAGGTGTATTAATTCCTATAATGTCTAAAATCGCAAACGGACCACTTGGGGCACCTGTTGAAATCATCCAAGTTTTATCAATTGTGTGAGGATCTGCTATCCCGTTTACAACCAGATACTCTGCAGAGTTTAGGAATGGCACTAATAAGGAGTTTAATACATATCCTGGTTGCTCTTTATATATTGGTATCGGAATCATCCCTATTTCTTTCGCAAATTCAATGGTACGATCAAAAACCTTCTCTTCTGTGCCTTCATGTTTCATAATCTCCGCAATGTTAAATTTCCAAATTTCATTCGCAAAATGTAAATGGAGATATCTTCCCGGATTTTTTACAAACGATTTAATTTGGCTCGGAATAAAAGTTGATGAATTCGATGCGAAAATAACATCGTCGCTCGCCTTTTCAGATAATTCCGCATAAAAGTCATGTTTAATATCAAGTAATTCTGGTACCGCTTCAATAACTAATTGTACGTTGTCAACTGCTTCTTCTATGCTAGTGAAAAAAACAATCCTATTATAAGCCTCGTCTAGAACTTCGTCTGTCAATCCAAGATCCGCTTTATATCTTTCCTTTAATACATTTAATCGTTCTTTTGCCGCTTCGATCGCCGCTTCGTTAATGTCATACACATGTACACCAAAACCATGTACTGCGGATTGAAATACAATTTGACTTCCTAACACGCCTGAACCTGCAACCATTATATTGTTTATTTCCATTACAAAACATCCTTTCTTGGATAAAAGCAAGCTTATTTTTATCCATCGTAATATGTTTTTATTATTGCCTTCCTATTACTAATGTACACCTTTTAAAATATAGATGCAAAGAACTAGTCCCTTTTTAGTGAAATGAGAAAAAGAGGATAAAAAAAGATGATCCCTACATTAATATAGGAATCATCTACTTTTAAATGGTACCGTCCCAATAAAACGAATCATCTTACACATCTTTAATTTTTTTCATATAAGGTTTTGCTGGTGCTAGCTCAAAGTCATATGCTCGAATTTCGTCTAAGGACTCAAAATAACCGTGAAGTGCATCTGTAATCATCAAGTTAATAATATTTCCTGATGGATTATATAAATATACTGGTCGACCGATGGCATACGCATAACCAACTTCAAATGCTGTCCCTGTATCTCCATAGTTGTCGTCTAATATAGCGATTAATGCGTCACACCATTTAATATGGTTTATATCATTCCGAAATACATTTGTACGCCATTCAAATGAAGCAAATTCAAATTCAGGTAATTGATTTTGACGCGGTGAAAACATTTGATGTCCGCTTTCTTGTAAAACTTGCTCTATGTCTTTTACGTGTGTTAATTCTTCCTCATTGAAAAATGGGGATGCAATATAAAATTTCATCGTGCTGTCTCCTTTTTCTCTCTCATTATCTATAATCGTAAAGAAATATTACTACTATTGCAATGTTTATCCAAATAATAATTGCGATACATAAATGACACCCGTTACAGTAATGACACTAAAGAACGTCGTAATCAGAACTGTTTGTCCTGCGAATTCAGGGTATACATCATATTCCAACGCCATTTGTGCACTATTTCGGGATGCTGGAAAAGAACTAGCAATTAATAATCCTTGTGCGGTGACACCGTCAAGGCCGAGGATATAAATAAGTGCTAATGCTAGCGCTGGGGCTACAAGCAATCTACTAATACAACTTAATAATAATGTCCAATTCATCATTTTAAGGCTCATAAAAGCTACTTGTGCACCTAATGCTAACAAAGCAATTGGTAAAAAGGATGCATTAACCCCTTCTAAAGGAATCCAAATAAATGTCGGAATTGGAATGTCATATGTATTAAATAAAAATCCAAGGAATAAGGCATATAAAATAGGATTTTTTAATATTTCACGGGAAATGTTAGACTTATCATATTTTGCACTAACGGTATTTAGTAAACCATAAGTATGGGTAATAAACGTTTGAATCGTCATGACGACAATTTGAATCGTTACACCTACTGGATTACTCGCGAATACTAATTGGCTAACAGGGAGCCCGAAATTCCCCGAATTCATCAAGACGACACTATTTTTAAAATTCGCCGTCATTCCACGATCTAGTTTCAATATTTTCGCCATTATTGCACCATACACCATTAATATAATACTAAAAATAAGTTGAAATTTTAATATTTCTAAAAAGATTGTTTTATCTATATTACTTTCATATAAATTCACGAATGCGACAACCGGTAATAAATAATACGTCGTAATTTTGGATAACGTTTTTAAATCAAAATGAAATATACGGTGTAAAAAGATTCCCATGCCAATAAGGATAAATACTGGTGCGATTACTTCCATTAATATACTGAAAAATAAGTCCATCTGTCTATCCCTTCTCTCTCCGTTCATTATATCTAGAAAAGAAAATGCACACATCAAATAAGATGTATGCACGTCTTATGTGGTTGTCACTTTTCTTCCCTTTAAGAACATATAAACCATGGAACTTAATATGATGACATATCCGACTAAACTATATATGTCAGGTCCTTGACCAAAAACGGTAAAACTTAAAATGGTTGTGAAAATAACCGTTGAATACGTAAAAATAGATATATCTTTTGCCGGAGCAAATTTGTACGCAAGTGTAATTCCAAACTGTCCAATGGTTGCAAAAAATCCTGCTAGTAATAAATAGGTTAATTGTTTCGTTGTCATCGGTTCATAATAAAATATAAGAAACGGTAATAAAACAACCGTTGAGAAAAAAGAAAAATAAAAGACGACCGTATAAAACTTTTCCCGATTTCCGAGCACACGTAACAATGTATAGGCTGCCGCAGCGAAAATAGCTGATAATATTCCAACACCATACGGTACGATATCGATAGAAAATGATGGTTTTACAATGAATAGCATGCCGATAAATGCAAATACAATTGTCACAATTTGAAATGGTAGAACACGTTCCTTTAAAAATATTGCTGAAAAAATGATCACGAGAAACGGACTTAATTTATTTAACATATCTGCATCAGACATAACTAAATGATCAATTGCATAAAAGAGGAAAATAATTCCAATCGTTCCAAATATCGATCGACCAAGCAAAACTAGTTGGTTTTCCTTTTTACCGAAGAGAGATTCTTTATTATATATAACGAATAAAAATGCGATAATGGCGGATACGAAATTACGGAAAAATGTTTTTTGAATCGATGGAAGATCCCCAGCCAATTTTACAAAAAGGGTCATGATAGAAAATCCAATCGATGAAATTAACATTAGTATGATACCTTTAACTATATTGTTCAAAAAATACACTCCTACTATTACGATGTGTCTTATACTTTGTGAAAAAATCCCACAATGATACATTTTCTTATAAATGAACATACAGTGCAAGAATTTTGATTTCTATGTAGGTACATACAACAAATTGAATAAATCACACATATCGTATAAACGGGCAACATCTTTCACATACAAACATAGTGCTACAGCGATCTATTTTTTCGAATAAACTCTTGAACTTCTTCTAGTTTCGGAAAGCTCTTAAAGGCGCCCAGCTTTGTCGTCGTTAATGCTGCAACAGCATTTGCAAAGGTGATCACCTCTTCTACTTCTCGGACAGATAATGTTGATAACGTGTCGGTTTGCAATATGCCATATAAAATACTTCCCATAAATGCGTCTCCCGCACCGGTCGTATCAATGGTATACACTGTATAGGAAGAAACATAGCCAGAGAAATCATGCCACATATAATAACAACCAGCCGCTCCTAATGTGACAAAAATATACGGTATACGATAAGTTTCTCTTATTTTAGCAGCACCTTTCTCTACATCTGTTTCACCGGTTAAAAAAGTTATTTCTTCTTCCGAAAATTTCACGACATCGACATAAGTAAGCGCCTTTTTCATCCGTGCTCGTGCCATATCTACATCGTCCCACACATCTTCACGAAGATTCATATCAAAACTAAGCAATGCCCCAGCATCTTTAGCAATTTTTACTGCCTGAAACGTCGCTTCACAACAAGTGTCATGTGTTAAGGATATCGAACCGAAATGAAATATTTCTGTATTTCGAATGCTCACTTCGTCTATCTCTTCTACCGAAAGCAGTGTATCCGCCCCTAATGCTCGATAAAATGTAAAACTACGATCTCCTGTTTCGTCTAAATGAACGAACGTAATTGTCGTATGTGCTGTTTCTGTTTCCACTAACTGTGACGTATCAATTCGAAATTCATTAAGTGTACGACGAATATATACGCCAAAATTATCTACCCCGACCTTTCCTATAAATGCTGTTTCTTTTCCTAATTTAGATAAAACCGCAAGTACGTTTGCAGGGGCTCCACCGACATGTTGCACATATGTGGGGGCGTCTGCATTAGGCACTGGCGTAAAATCAATTAAAATTTCTCCTATTGCGGTTACATGTACCACCTTCATCAAACTCCCTTTAATACAAAACTTCTTCATGAATGAGATGAAAATCTATGACTAAATGTCCATCATCGGATTCATAAATATATTTCTTCTTTTTAAAATTCGTTAATGTTCGACTAATTGTCTCCCTACTTGTTCCAATCATATTCGCTAATTCTTGGTTCGTAAATGCAGTCGTTAATTTATAATGGTTATCCCCTAAATCAACCCCATGTGATTGTGTCAGACGAAGCAATAATTTTATAATTTGTTCTCTTGCATCATGCATCATTTTTTCATTTAAACGAACATGTAAATCATCGATTAATTTGTTTTGCATTTTTAACATTTCAATTGCGATACTTGGAAATTGCAATAACATATTGCTAAATTCATCTTTACTTATCGTTAAGATCTGTGCTTCTTCGTAAATAACCGCATTTGCAGGATAGTCCTGTTGTTCTTCAAACATACCGCGGTGCGGAAACATCTCACCTTCTTTTAAAATATTAATAATTTGTTCCCTTCCAGAAACGTCCATCTCATAAATTTTTACTTTTCCTTGCACGATAAAAAATAATTGTAGCATCGGATCATCTTTGAAAAATACGTGAGTTCCTTTTCGCATCGTACGAATATTCATCCAAAATGCTAGTTGTTCTAAAGAGGATTCATCCATATGACTAAAAAGGTGAATCTTTTTTAAATACGGGACGAGTCCTTGTTTATTTCTCTCTATCATATTTTCTTCCCTTTCTTTGACATTTATGTGAATTTCCATTCTATTATGTGGCACGTATCACAGCGACATAGTGATACAAATCACTAAGTAGCTTCTTATTCCATTATAAAATGAATGTAACATAAACAAAAGGAGGAGTTCATTATGAAAGATACAAAAACACAAGAAAATAAACATGAACAATCTCTACGTGGCACATTATTTTCAACTATTGTCTTCGTTGGAGGAGGTATATTAAGTTTCATCATGATCTTATTTTATTTCTATATAACACGATTATAAAAGGAGGAAAAGAAAATGAAAATGCATCGATTTGAAGAAATTTTTTTAACGATTGCTTCCATTATCATTATCGGTTCTATGCTGGTGACTGGTTATCAAACTTTCGCATTAGGCTGGGGACCGCCAAGTGGTAAGGAAACAATTGACCCACAAAAAGTATCCGAAACGGCACCATTCGATGAACCAGGCATCTATAAAGTCGGTGAAAATGAGTATGATGTCGTCATGACATTGCAAACATTCAGTTTCGATCCTGGTGAAATTGTCGTTCCAAAAGGAGCAAAGGTCAACTTTATTATGACTTCCAAAGATGTCGTTCATAGTATTCAAGTCGTTGATACAAATATTAATGCAATGGTTCCACCTGGACATATTCAAAAAATCTCCCATACATTTAATGAATCTGGTGAGTTCCTCATGTTATGTAACGAATATTGTGGAGCAGGTCACCAAATGATGAGCGGTACTATTATCGTCGAATAAAACTTAGAAAGGAGGAAGTATAATGGGACTTCCAGCAAAGAAATTACATGCTCATACACCAGTGACTGGTGAACATAAATTTTTAGGTACGAATAAGCAAGATTCAACATTGTCGTTAACATTTTTTGCCGTATCATTTATCGCTCTTTTAATCGGTGGAATTTTAGGATTATTACAAGGGCTTGAACGTGCAGGACTTATCACCATGCCGACTTGGTTTGATTATTATCAAACATTAACAACACACGGTTTTATTTTAATCGTCGTCTTTACTGGGGCATTTTTAATCGGTTACTTATACGGAGGGGTATCACATGTTTTAGGGGGACTTTTACCGAAAGTACGTAAAATGGGGTGGACGTCATTTGGTCTCATTACATTTGGGACGATTCTCACTACCTCCCAAATCGTCATTGGAGAAGCTTCCGTCTTATATACATTTTATCCACCAATGGCCGCATCGCCTGCATTTTATATTGGACTCGTTTTTATCGTCTTAGGGTTATGGACTGCTGCATTTGGTGTATTCATCAATGTCGCACATTGGAGAAAAAATCATAAAGGTCAACATATTCCATTATTCGCCTATTTTGCAACAGGTATCTTCATTCTCTTATTCGGCGGTACAATCGGAGTGACGGTGGAAGTATTTATGTTAATACCTTGGGCACTTGGTTGGACAGAAACGATTAACGTAATGTTAAGTCGTACACTATTTTGGAGCTTCGGTCATACACTCGTAAATGTTTGGTATTTAACCGCTGTATCTGCATGGTATGTAGCAGTGCCAAAAATCATCGGCGGTCGCCAGTTTAGTGACACACTCGCAAGAATGGTCGTATTTTTACTTGTCATTTTAAATATACCTGGTGGATTTCACCATCAAATCGTCGATCCAGGTTTTACAGAAGGATTAAAATATTTACACGTATTTATGAGTTTAGCCATTGGTTTCCCTTCCTTAATGACTGCATTTGCGATGTTCGCAACATTTGAACGTACTGGACGTAAGAAAGGTGCTAAAGGATTATTCGGCTGGGTAAAAATGTTACCTTGGAAAGATGTTCGTTTTCTTGCACCATTTATCGCGATGGTTGCATTCATTCCTGGTGGTGCAGGTGGAATTGCTCAAACAAACTTCCAATTAAACCAAGTCGTTCATAATACTTTATTTATTACAGGACACTTTCATATTACAGTGGGAGTTTCAGTAGCATTAACATTTTTCGGTATCGCTTACTGGATTGTCCCACATTTATCGAAACGTGTCATGACGAACACGATGAATAAATTAGCAATCATCCAAGTAGTCTTATGGAGCGTCGGAATGCTCATTATGTCAGGCGCAATGCACACAGTTGGTTTATTCGGTGCACCACGTCGTACGGCATTCACTGATTACTTTGAGAGTTTACAAGCAGCGGGTTGGAATCCTTACTATATACTTATCGCTATCGGTGGAACCTTATTACTCATTTCAGTATGTCTAGTTGTTTACATCGTTTTCCATTTAATGTTTAAAGCACCAAAAGGAGAAACAGAATTTCCTATTGCCGAGGTGGAGGAAGATGCACCAGCTACACCAAAATGGACAGAACGTTGGAGCTTATGGGTTTTAATTATGGTCATTGTCATATCGATGGGATATGTGATTCCATTAGTCGACTTAATCGTCAATGCACCGCCTGGATCTCCCCCATTTAAAACTTGGTAATATGGCATTTAATGAGAGATGGAAACATTACTAACACCATACATGAAGAAATGTGCGATGATGTTCACAGAAGTTCCCGCACATTTCTTCTGAAACGTAATCTAACACAGTGTATATATATAATTTTAAATGGCAGGAGGGAGGAAAATGAAACAGACAAAAATATCGATTACGGTCATTTTATTGTTCGGGCTTGGATTGTTTTTCTTCGGTATCGATGGGTTTCAAGCATTCACAACGGAAACAGCTCGTACACATAAACTGATTGAACAACAACCTACATTCCCGAATGTTGAACTAGAGGATTCTAAAAAACGTACGTATTCATTCGATGAATTTAAAGGGAAATATGTCTTTATTACATTTATTTACACCGCATGTACCGATGTTTGTCCCCAACTTGAACTGAATATGTATGAAGTATACAAACAAATTCCCGAGACATATAAGGGAGAGGATATCGTCTTTTTAAGTATTAGTTTTGACCCTAAAAACGATACGCCTGAAGTATTAGAGCGTTATCGTGAATTTTTTCATAGTGATGGCGAAACATGGCGCATGGCGAGAATTAATGATGAAGAAGCATTGCAAAACCTATTAGATTCCTTCGGTGTCATCGTCATACCAGATGAAAATGGACATTTCCAACACAACTCAGCATTCTACATGGTGGATCGTGAAGGAACTTTAATCGATGTTCTTGACTTTACAGAAATAGATGAAGCAGCTGAAACGGTGAACAACCTATTGCAAACCGATCGTTCAACAGCTAAAAAAGGAGGGGAATCATCATGAAACAATTTGTTTATGGGGTCATTTTATATGTATTTCTCATGATGCCTCCTGTCATCGAGTTAACAGAATCTATTATGAGTATTCATATGCATATGCAAATGCCATTTCTCGCAATCGCTGGATTGCTTATGTACCCACAATTTAAAAAGTGGTTCCCTACTTTTTTTCATAAATGGAATGAAAATGGGATTCCGGGAATGTTGCTCTTTTTCATCATCGTCATTTACTGGTTATTTCCACGAACGATGGATGAAGCATTAATGAGTACATCAGTTGAATTATTTAAATTTATAAGTTGGCCATTTTTAGTTGGTATCCCACTCCGCGACAGTTGGAGTAAACTAACAGATCGTGGAAAAACTATTAGTTTGTCCCTTATAAGTGGCTTATATTTTCTTATGGGATTTATCTATATTTTCACCGATGAACAACTATGTAATAATTACTTAATTGTCGAACAAATAGCACTCGGATGGGGATTTTTAATTATCGCTATCAGTTTAACGGTCTATATATTACAATCAATATTTATCGACTACTCCCAATATGAATAGTTGCTTTAACAAAAAATCTCTCCCGTTACAAAACGACGGAGAGATTTCTCTTTTACCATCTTGTATGAAACACACCTTCACAGTCTCTCTTTCCTTTCATATGTATGAGCACCAAAGTAATCAAGGTGTACTTGTATAAACTTTGCATCACTCTCGACGATATCAAACCGGATCAAAAACATTAAAAATAGACAAAGATCATTGAAAAAAAGACTTCGGTAACATGTTTTACCAAAAGTCTTTCTTCTGTTTGGCTAGGTTTCCCCTTAAGCTTTCTAATTAATAACCTTTACCAAATATGCGTTTAATTTGTTTTTCCCCGTCGGAGTAATTTGGATGAAACTCCCATTTACCATCTTTTTTCATCAAATAAACTTCTATTTGGCCACTTTCCATCTGTACTCCTTCGATTAATTCATCTATTTCTTTCCACGTAGCTTCATCTGCATTTTTTAATTCTGATATATTCTTTTCCTCTCGTGCTGTTAACCGAACTTCAGACATATCCGTTAATAGCTTGGAATAAGATGGTAAACGATATTCTAATTGAACACTTGCATTATTTTCATTATAAGCGATAATCGTGCCGTTCACTTCTCCCTCTTTCTTTAACGTATTAATATACGTGTCATAAAATCGGTCAGCAATTTTATCTGGTAATTTTTCTGAACGCCTAAAAGTAATGAATGAGAGAAAATCACTTTTTGCCTCCGCTTGTAGTGTTTCAATATGTACATCCATTTTTTCCTCTACATCTATGTCTTCTTGGAAGTAAACAGCATCTACATAAGCTTGTAATGCTTCAACTGGCTCATTGATTTGTTCATATGTATCCATATAATTACGAACATCTAATGGAATCGTAACATCATCCACTTCTTCATTTCCATAGTTCGCTTTTGGTGAAATATGCATTTCATATGCCGTATCAAATGTTACTGCAAATAATACGATAAATGATTTTTGCTTTCCAGCAATAAGAGAACTAGATGAATAAACCTCTCGATTTAAAAAAGGATCCGATACGTTTTGTAATGCATCTATTTGTTTATCCCCATCATATAAAACGATATCGGATTCTGGACGGACCTGTAAAGTGTTGGAGGTGTTATTTTTTATTTTCAACTCTACCTTTAATATACCTTCTTCCTTCTCCGGATTATATGAAGGACCATTTTTCACTTGAACAAACTGTGCATCTTCCATATGCACTTCTAAATTCCCGTTCGTTTCACTATCTTTTTGGACATCTTCAGGCGCTTGTTGCCGATAAAAATTAATGATGAGCATAGCGCTTGCAAATATAATAACGAGGACCGAAATTACCCTTCCCATGTCATACCACTCCTAATGACTTTACACATATTATACCATTAAATGGGAACGCATTATTACATAGTAGCATTTCCCCCATGCCAAACGACATCACGATAATGAACAGGGTCTGTATCTCCTTCTGAATTAATAATAAGGATACGAGCATGTTCATCTAAACCAATTTGTTCCGCTAATGAGGTAGCGTACTTTTTCATATAATATACTAATCCAAGTGAAACCGCACCAGACTCCCCTGAAACAATTTGTTCATCCTGTTCTAGAGGATTTCCTAATATACGCATGCCTAATGCAGCTATCTCATCTTCACAAGAATAAAATGTATTCGTATATTGTTTTAATATCCGAAATGCTCTTACATTTGGTTCTCCACAACATAATCCTGCCATAATCGAATGCATATCCCCTGTGACCGCTTCAATGTTTCCTCCATTATTGGCAAAGGAACGATAGTAGCAATCTGCTAATCTAGGTTCTACAACGAAAAACTTCATCTTCTCCGTTCCATATAATTGGATAAGTGATGCAACTATTCCTGCGGCAAAAGAACCGACACCAGCTTGAACAAATACATGTGTTGGTGGTGCTTCATCTGTCGTTGTTAATTCTTCCGCTATTTCTTGGACGATCGTTGCATAGCCTTGCATAATCCATAATGGAATTTCATCATATCCTTCCCATGCTGTATCCTGAACCAAGACATAGCCATTTTTTTCTGCAAGTCGGTGACAAATACGAATCGTCTCATCATAGTTTACGTCTGTTATTTCCGCTTGTGCCCCTTCATCTTTCAGAGCTTGTAGCCGATGATTGGAAGCACCTTTTGGCATATAAATGATTGCTTTTTGCCCTAATTCTCTTGCTGCCCAGGCAACCCCACGTCCATGATTTCCATCCGTTGCAGAAATGAATGTGATCTCTCCAATTTTTTCTTTTACTTCTTTGGATCGTAATTGTTCAAATGTCACTTCGCTTATATCTTTTCCTAGTAGTTGTGCCATATATTTTCCAATGGCATAAATACCGCCCATTACTTTGAACGCATTTAAGCCAAATCGTTTGGATTCATCTTTGATAAAGACTTTTTCAACACCAATATGAGCTGCTAACTGATGAAGGGAGATGAGTGGGGTTTTCGTAAACTTTTCACTCGTCTGTTGAAATTGAAAAACTTTTTGCATCACGTCTTTTGAAAAATATTGTAACTCGGTTTCATTAAATGTTGCATCAAAAAATGTATTTTGGATCGCTTTCACTTTGTCACTCATTTTGTGTTATCCCCTTTACAATATATAAAGATAAGCATACTATGAAATCGAATTCCGTCAATATGAAGTGGATATAGAGGTTTAGAAGAAAAAACGAGACAACATAAATCTATCTCCTTATTCACATAACAGAATCAAATGTATCATCCGAATGGTAATAATACCTGAAAAGGAGGCTGTCGCTCCGCTAGAGAGCTTATTTAAGATGAAAATAACCATATGGAAAAATAGCAATCACAGCACAAACTATGATGGCGATCATCATACCAATTATTGACTTCATTTAATAAATTCGTCCACCTGCAAAAATTCTATTTAACTCTTTTGCAGCATCTGAGTATCCACTTTCAAATGTCCATTTTTCATCTTTTTTCACCATTCTAATCTCAAGATTATCTCGACCTTCTGTAGAATCTGTATCCCTTATAATTTTATCTAACTGAGAAATAGCATATTCGTCTGCTTTTTTCCTATCATAGTTAGCAGATTTCTCCAAGTAATCTTTTCGGACATTCGAAAATTCATCCCCTACATCTACCGCAGAAATCCCTTTATATTGCAATTCTACCACTGCATGTTCACCAGAGTTACCTTTTAATTGAATATGATATTCTCCCTTATCTTTTAATGTTTCCACATATGTTTCATAAAGTTTCGCTGTTTGTTTATCAGAAATATCTTTAAACGTTGCATCATCTAAAAATTGTGTAAATTCCTTTTCTGCTTCTTTTAACTGTTTTTCTACGTCTACTTGCATCATTTCTTCTAATTTTTCATCTTTTTCATCAAAATAAATGGTATCCAAATAAGCCGTTAATACATCCACAGGTTCTTGTAACACTTCATACGTATCGTCAAATTCACTCATATCGACAGGAAATGTTACCGATTCCACCCCTTCACCTGACATTAAAAGTGGTTCAATATGTAATTCATATTCTTTGTTACGTTCTACTTCAAATAACACACTAAACGTTTTCTTTTTGTTTGCTCCTATTGATGTGTTTGATGGGACGTCTAATTCAATGGAGGCATCGAAAATACTTACAGCGTCAATTTGTTCATCCCCATCAAATAATTGCATATCTTTTTCCGGGAAAAGATTCATCGAACGATCTGTTATATTTTTTACAGCAACATTTAATTTAATCGTCCCTGTATCTCCTTCAGGATCAAATTCATCATTTGTAGACGATAAAATGAATGCCCCATCTTCTACGGTTGCTTCTAATACTTTACTTTTTCTTGTTGAATCTGCCTCTTTATCCTCACCAGCACTACAAGCCGTAAATACTAGCAACATAACGATTGCTAAAAGAACACGAATCCTTTCCCTCATGTAAATCCCCCTATCACGCCATTGTGGAAGAAAATAGCTTATATTTGCAAAAAATTACCATCATTCCCATCTCATCTCAAAAGTGTTTTCATTCATTTATGTATGATGAAATGTCATTGTACAAGTACCAAGCTCTTCTTCTTCCCACCATAGCGATAAAGTATCCCCTTCTTGTAATGGGCCAACCCCCTCAGGTGTACCAGTGAAAATAATATCTCCCTTTTTAAGCCCAAGGTTTTCTCCAATAAAACGAATGAGGTGTCCAATCGGAAATATCATATGTTGGATGTTTCCCTTCTGCCGTAAAGAATTTTGAATAAACAAGCGGAAGTCTTTTTTAGCACATGATTCTATACCAGGAAACGGGATAAATTTTCCTATAATAGCCGCATTCGGAAATCCTTTTGATAATAACCAAGGATGTTGTTTTTCCTTTAGTGCACTTTGTACATCTCGTAAAGTTAAATCAAGACCGATTGTCATTTCACTAATTAGATCTTGTACAGGTAATTCAGGATCATAATCTTGTCCCATTTTAATGACTAATTCTGCTTCAAAATGTACCTCTCCTTGATTCGAAGGAAGAACGATTTCCTGGCCATTTGCTTCTACTAAAGCATGTGTTGGTTTAGTAAAAACAACAGGAGAAGTTGGGACGATATTGCCTAGTTCATGTACATGTTCGACATAGTTTCTACCAATACAATAAATATTTTTAATCTCATCCATCCAATCTCACTCTCTTTCCATATTATTAGTAAATACCTCCTGCAAAAAATGCACGTAATAAACGCTCTTTATTGTCTAATTCGCGTTCAGGTATATACCATTTAGATTTCTTTTTCTCTAATGTTATTTTCATTGGTTCTTTCGCTTCTTTTACTTCTAATTCTTCAAATGTTGTTGGCAAAATTTCTACCACTTTTTCAACGAATGCTTCTTCGGTTAATCCGTCAAAAATCTTTTCCTGCTTTAATACTTTTTCTAGCATTTTTCGTTGGTCTAATGCTGCATAATCGATTTCAACAACGGCTTGAGCATTTGTGTTCGCTATAACTTTGACATCTATAACCGAGTTTTCTTGTACATATGGCACATACTCTTCAAATAATGCTTCAATCGTTTCTTCTGATACATCATAAAAGATAACTTTTTTCATTTTTTCTGCAAAAACCTGGTATGCCTCCTGCAATTCATTCTCAAGATGGATATCGATAACATCTTCAGCTATTTCTTCCTTTCCTAACACAACTTGTTCTAAATATGTTTCCATTGCTAATTCAGGTTCTGTCATTTCATCTATGTTCATCTCATAATCTGCTAAATCAAATGGTATTTTCACTTTATTTGCAGGTGGCAAAGTTACTTCCAATTCATAAGATGCATCTTTTTCTATGTTAAATAATGCGTGAAAAAGTTTTTCTTCTTCCGAGTTAACAGAAGGATTTTGGCTAAACTCGGCAATGTCGATTCCAGACGGTAACTTAGATGGAGATTTCGCTTCAATAATTTCTCCTTCGTTATGTATTAAAACCATGTCCATATCTGGATAAAAATCTCTCGTTTCATCCATATTATTTCTTAAATCAATTGTTACTTTAATCGTTTGTTCTTCATTATCTTCATGAAAAGTCCCATCATTATCCAACAAGACATATTGAATATCCTTTACTATTACCTCCACATCATTTGACGGAGCAACTGGGTCTACTTCCTCTTCACGTATCGTCTCTTCCCCCATGCTACAAGCAGAAAGAAAAAGAATAAACATCATGCATAAAAGCATGGGTACTCTTTGCATAAAAGCTCCTCACTTTCTAAATTTCTCCAACAAACTTATCGTCGTAAAAAATCAACGGCAATTTTTGTCGTTGCAATGACCCCATAAATCAAAGCATTTTCATCGACATCAAAATAATCATTGTGGTGTGCCGCTCCACTCCCGTATGTATCATTTTTCATCCCGATAAATCCATATACAATGGGACATAACTCGCTATATCGACTAAATGGTTCAGAAGCAAACCATTGTACTCCTTCCACATTTCTATGTGGTAAAACTTCTGCTAATCCTTTTATTGCTATATCAGCCAATTTTTCATCATTGATCAATGCAGGTGCAACGATTTTTGTTTTTTCATTAAATGTTATAGAACATTGATGTGCTGCAGCTGTTTGCGTAGCAACATCTTTTAAAATGGATAAAGCTTTCTTCCCCTCATCCGCATCATAGAAACGTAATGTTCCACCGACTGTTACATCATTTGGAATGACATTATGAGCAGTCCCACCATTAATTTTCGTTAATCCTAACGTAACAGTTTTATTCACATCAATTCGATTTGCCCATGCACTTGTTAATCCTGTCAATACATTCGCCGTCGCAAAAATTGGATTGACCGATAAATCTGGCCGTGCTCCATGGCCACTTTTTCCATGCACCGTAAAATCAACAAAAATAACACCGGCCATTTTAGGCCCAGCATCGATACTAACTTTCCCCGATTCCAAGAAGGCCACCAAATGATTACCATAAATAGCTTCTATTTGTTTTCCTTTTAAATGTTCGATCATTGCATCAATACCACTACCAATTTCTTCCCCTTCTTCAAAAATGAAATAAATTTTACCGGTTAAGAATGTATGTAGTTCTGTTAAAATTTTTATCGTCGTTAAAACAATCGCCATATGTCCATCATGCCCACATGCATGCATAACACCATGATGTTTAGAACGGTACTTTCGTGGTCCTGCCAAATTATTCGGATTTTCTGTAACAGGGAGTGCGTCGATATCTGTCCGAATTCCAATCGTTCTTCCCGGTTTCCCTGTATCTAGTAAAGCAGTAAAGCCTGTACCTTCCACTTCTTCTATTTTTAAACCCATTGCTGCAACTTTTTCTTTTAAATAGCGTGATGTTTCATATTCTTTACTACTTACTTCTGGATGTTCATATAAATAGGTGCGAATAGCGATAGTTTCTTGTTCATATGTTTTTGCAAGTTGTAAAATTCGTTCATTCACATCATTCACTACCTCTCTTTTTACTTCTATCTATCTTACCATATTTTTTCATAAAAAAAGCTAACAATCTTACACGATCGTTAGCTAGTGATGATCTTTATTTTCCCCTTCTTGTCGCTCCTATAATGATACTTATCGCACTCTTACTCTTCAATGTCCGTTTTTTCACATCCGTCGTAATGGTTATATTTGCATGACACATAGAACACAACTCCTTTCATAGTTTTAAAAATAAAAGACCTTTTACATACGAAACTTCGTCCGATGTAAAAGGTCTCAGGTCTATCTTTTAATTCATACGAAACTTTCGAATGGCATAAATGGCGATACCTACTAATAATAATAGAGAACCAATTAATAGAGTCGTATACATTGTCGTTGCAGTATTCGGTAATGCACTTCTTTTTGCTTGATCATCATCGTCTTTTCCAGGTGTAATTACCGTTCCCTTATCCTCCTCTGTATTATTTTCGTTCCCATCGCCTGGTTCATTTGGAACTGGATCCGGTGTTGGTGCAGGGTCTGGCTTCGTGTCTGGCGTTGGATCTGAGTCCGGTGTTGGTGCAGGGTCTGGATTCGGATCTGGCGTTGGATCTGGGTCCGGTGTTGGTGCAGGGTCTGGATTCGGATCTGGCGTTGGATCTGGGTCCGGTGTTGGTGTAGGGTCTGGATCAGTCGGATCTTCCGGAATTTCATCCAATGCAGCATCTAAAATACGCCCCTCTCTTTCAGGATTTACCTTTCCATTTAAATATTCTTCCTCTACCATATAATCACGCAATTGTTCCCAATCTACTTCCCCAATATTTGTGACACGTCCTTCTTCATACACTTTAGCGAATGTTTCAAAACCGTCTCCACCTTGTGCTGTAAATTGGTTTGTTGTAACTGTATATGTTTGTTGCAAATCAATTGGCATATATTCACCATTTTTCAAGACTTGCATGTCAATTACTCTATCCCCAACTTCTTTCTTACTATCAAAATAATATTTCATCCCTGCAACATGTAAAAAACCACCATTTTCATTTGGAGCTTGACTAACACTATGCTCTAATATTTCCTTTAGTTCTGCTCCTGTTATCGTTGCAACAACTGGATCATTTCCAAATGGTAATACTTCGATAATTTCTCCGTTCGTAATTTCTCCCTTTGCTATCGGCGCACGAATACCTCCACCATTTTGTAAAGCTATTTCTGTTTCAGGAAACTTCTCTTTTGCCTTCGCTAACATTGCATCTGTTACAAGATTTCCTAATTCCGTCTCATTTGCACGAACACTATCTGACTTATCATCGCTCGTATGTCTTGGATTCGTTAATTCCTTTAAAGCTTCAGCACCGCTCGGTTCATTAAACAATGCATCTACTTCGGCTTTATACGTTGCTAAAACGTCCACAGCCTCCGGGTCATCTTGCACATCCGTTAAATCAACTAGTTTGCCTTCATGTTCAATAATTTTACCTTCTTCATCAAACACAACATCTAAAACCCCTAAATTATCAACATATTGCCCTGTTTGCACAATTAGTGTGGGATCTTCTTCTGTTCCTTTTACAACCGTATTGTCTAATTCTGTATGTGAGTGACCGCCAACAATAATATCTATGCCGTCCACTTGTTCAGCTAACACTAAGTCATTTCCTACTGCTGGATTGCTATCATACCCAATATGTGTCACAGCAATAATCTTGTTCACACCTTCTTCTTCCAGTGCGTCCACTGCACGTTCAGCAGATTCTTTATAATTTAAAAATGTTACTAATTCTGGGCTAGCAACATTTTTTGTATCTTCCGTCGTTAATCCGAAAATACCGATTTCTTCCCCATCAATTTCTTTAATAATCGCATTATATGCTTTTCCACCATTTGCCTCTCTTACTACAGAATCCTGAACTTTTACATGTGCTAAAGTTGGATCATCTGAAAAATCAACGTTCGTCCCTAAAAAGGGAAAAGAAGCATTCTCGATAAATGTTTGCAATTCCGGATGACCTTCAGAAGTCCCTAAATCAAATTCATGATTCCCAAAAGTGAAAGCGTCAAGGCCCATGAGATTAAACATTGCCAAATCGGCTTTTCCTTTATGTAAATTAAAATATAATGTGCCAGAAAAACTGTCTCCAGCATGTAATAATAAGTTGTTGTCACTGTTTTTACGTTGTTCTTTTATTTCAGTAATCGCCTTCGGTAACTTATCTGCATGTGAATGTGTATCATTTAAGTGCATTACTTTTAATTGAAAGTTCTCATCTTCATCATTTTCATTTTCTTCGATTTCATCTTCATTTTCTTCGATTTCGTCTTCTGCAGGCACTTCTTTATCTTCTGCTGAATCCTGAACATCTTCCTCATTCGTCTCGTCTTCTGATTCCTCATCAGAAGTTGTTTCTACAGACTCCATTGGTACTTCTGAATCAGATGAATCATTTCCATTTTCTTTTTCTTCTTCCTTAACACGTGTATCTTCTTGCTCCTCTTCTTCATCATCTTCCGTATGTACTTCTTCTGACTCTTCTACATTTTGTTCTTGCTCCTCAGAGGAACTATTTTCTGACTGATCATTATGTATGGCAGGTTCCGCTAAACCTGTTGCTGGTATTGTAGTAAATATAATCATTAATACGAGCATAAATTTTGTCATTAAATTCCTATATATTTTACTCACTAAAAATCCTCCTTTTGAAATACGATACACTTTTCAATATAGTACACCAACGTTAAATATGAATGTATTTCATGTAAAAAATTCGTAAACACCTCCATTTTTTTAAATAATCTGTTAACTTAAATAATAATTATATACGTAAATATAAGTTAATTAATGAGGAATGGGGATGGTTTTATATATAAGTAAAAAGATGGAATTACCATCCCGCTCTTCTAACATATTGCCATTTTTGCCTATTTCCATCTATTCAACAGTAACATTTACATACCATAGCCTATAAGAACAATCCTTTTTCACATACGAAAAACCCCTAGAGATAGATTTCATCCTTATTCTAGGGGATCCACATTATAAAGATACATCATTTAATTAGTCTATAACTGCTTTCATATGAGCTTTTGTTACAGACCAATGAGATGTATTCCAATACGCTTTTTTATTTTTAATATAAATAATTTGTGGGGATTCATGCTTTACTCCTAAATCCGCTTCAATTTGATTGGAAACTGGACGTGATTCACGTACCTTTACTAAACTATAATCAATATTCTTGTCCGGTGCATCTGCTAAATAATCATTATATTCATCTAATGCATTAAAACTAACTGGACAAGTTGTACTATGTTTTAAAATAACTTGATCTTTATCAACTGATTTTTCTAAAATTGCTTCCCATTCTTCTACTTCTGTTATTTCATTCCATTCCATCTCTGTTCCCTCCTAATGAATTCCTACCTATAAGTGTACGATATTTTGGCTATAATTCAAAAGAACGTGCTTAAACAGTTGTACATTTATATTTATACACAAACCAAATCGTCAGAATAGTTAAACTTTATACATTCCGCTTTTTCAGGGTTGTATAAGTATACAAAATACCGTATACTTATTATATCGAATTTGAATGAAATAGGAGTTAAGAAAATGAATAATATTAAAGCAAAAGATCATATAAAATTTATTATCCCTTCTTTACTCGGTGTATTTTTATTTATGACACCTATTAAAGTCGCAGGGAATTTCACTATCCCCATTGCCGTTTTAGCCGGTTTTATTCAGGAGGGATTAGCAAATTACTTATCATTAATTATGACGGTCATCGTTATTCTAACCGGAATATTAACCGTTACTTTTTCGATAAATCCTTCCCTCCTTACCAACAAACCATTCTTACAACGTTTGTTTCTAGTAGGGAACTTCTGGACGATTACGCGTCTTATTGCAGCAATTTTTACATTCATGATCTATTTCCAAATTGGTCCAGACATTATGGTAGGAGAAGATACAGGACAATTATTATTAGATGATTTATTACACGTATTATTTTCTGTCTTTTTATTCGCTGGTTTCTTTTTACCGTTATTAACGAATTTCGGATTGTTAGAATTTATTGGTGCTTTTATGAAAAAGATTATGCGACCTTTATTTAAATTACCAGGTCGTTCATCCATCGACGCATTAGCATCATGGATTGGTGATGGTACAATTGGAGTACTATTAACGAGTAAACAATATGAGGATGGATATTATACAAAACGGGAAGCAGCAATTATCGGTACAACTTTCTCGATTGTTTCCATTACTTTTACATTAGTTATTATTGAAAAACTCGGATTAGAGCATAAGTTTTTACCTTTTTACTTTACGATTACTGTAGCTGGATTTGTAGCGGCGATTATTATGCCACGTATTCCTCCTTTATCACGTAAGAAAAATGAATATATTAATCCAGAGCAAAAGATGATCGATGAATCTATTCCTTCTGAGCATAATGTATTTTCATATGGATATGAAAAAGCAATCAAACGTAGCCGTGCAGAAAAAGGAATAGGGAATTTTATTGCAGAAGGAGTAAAAAATGTTCTTGATATGTGGATGGGGGTTGCGCCTGTCGTGATGGCTTTTGGTTTAATCGCCTTAATGATTGCGGAAGGAACACCATTTTTCCAATGGTTAGGAATTCCTTTTATCCCTATTTTAGAATGGATGCAAGTGCCTGAAGCGGCAAAAGCTTCGCAAACTATTTTAATTGGTTTTGCGGATATGTTTTTACCATCCATTATCGGGGCTTCTATTGCATCTGAAATGACTCGTTTTATTATCGGTGCTTTATCTATTACACAACTTATTTACATGTCTGAGGTTGGTGGATTACTATTAGGTTCAAAGGTACCAGTATCATTTAAAGATTTAGTAATCATTTTCTTATTAAGAACCGTTATCACACTACCTGTCATTGTATTATTAGCACATCTATTCTTTTAATGAATAACGAAAAGTGATGTCCGCCAAATAAGGTGAACATCACTTTTTTATTTCCAATAATTATTTGCTGTCACAATCGGCTGAAAATGAATCGAAATTACTTGGGAAACCAACTATTCTTTTTCAACCCACTAAATATAGGATACGAGCTTCAATAAACTTATAGGCTTAATTTTTCTTTGTCGCTTGTTCCATTTGTTGCCAAATAGAACCTTCTCCCTCTTTTCCGCTTTCAATGCGAGTAAGTGCCATTTTCGCCTGCATTCGTACTTCAAACTCTGTATCTTCCAATGCCTTTTGTAAAGCCGGGATCGCTGTTTCATCCCCTACTTCGTATAGAAACATTGCCGCACGCCAACGAACAATCCGGCTTTTATCCTCTAATGTTTGAATCATTTCTGGTATTGCTTCTTTAAACCCTAAGTCACTTAAACAATCCCCTGCCGTTCGACGTACGTTGACAGAACGATCTCGCAAAGCTTTATATAAATATGGCAATGTTTCTTTCTGTTCAATCATCCCTAAATATGCTGTCGCAATTCTTCGGACGGACGAGTTATCGTCCTCTAATGCTTTATTTAATAAAGGATAATCGTCTTCTGTCGGATCGGGCATATTCGCCAATACTGCATACCGATCTCGCCAATTATCCGCTTCTAACATATGAACGGTAACTTTTTGACGATACGTTTCTTTAGGCGCCTCATCAAGCAGGGCTGCTTGCAACAACTGATTCAATCTCTCATCTGTATATGCAGCGTCTAATTCTTCTACAACTGCCCGACCTATTTCGTCTAACTCGCCATATCTTGGACTTTGTTCAATCCATTTTCTTTCAAGTAAATAACTGTTCGATGCACTTGCAGCTTCCATTGCTGCATTCGTTAATCGTTCTGGTAGTGCGTAACGTTTCTCCACTTCCGCTTCAGTTAATTTCACTTGTGTCGGGATATTTCGAATCATTTGGATTTCAACCTTTACTTCTCCAAATGCTTCGTTTTCTTCTTGTGTCACAGCTTTAGAAAATAAATCATCTGTATTACTATCTGCACCAAATATCGTGTACACTTCAGGCAAAATTTCTTCCCAAGGAACACGAGGATTACGCTCAATTGTTATAAAATCAATGACACGATAAACTCCTTTTACGCCATTAATTTCAAATAATTTCTGTATATAAGATGGTGCTTCATGAAGCGGATCCGTTTCTAAAAAATTGAATGCTTCTCCATCCGGTAAAGTTTCATTTACATTTACTTTCATTGAATATGGACTAGGTGTCGGTTCCATCGAAATAATTTTCATGTAACATCCTCCTCATTTGTATACATTTTACTACAAAATACACGCTACTTCCTCTAATCGATTTCATATTACATCACACATTTAATTTAATACAATAAGTCTAGCAGTTATTATTTAAAATATAGCCGAATCATAAAAAACATGAGACCGTGTGCGCTCATGTCTCATGTTTATTTTTACATTTCAAAAATTCGAACATCTGTTGCAGCATATTCAATTTCAGGATGTGCATGAAATTTCGGCAAAATTTCTCGATGAAATCGCGTTTTCGTAGCTGTCCCTTTTCTATAATCAACCATATAACGTAATGTTACAATGATTCCATCCTCATTGGAATGTAAAGCAAATACTGGTTTATACTGCTCTTCCGCTTCGATAATTATATTATCCCCTCTATCCTTCGCCTCTTGAATAAAATCAGCATAATACCGATTACCAACTTCTAGCATAATTTTTTCAGCTTCCTGCCAATTACTTTCAAAAGTTAATATGAATTGAATTTCATGCCATATATAAGCATATTTTCTCCCGACAACTTCAATGGTTTCCTCAAAAATCGTTTTATTTGGAAACTTTAGCATACGACCTGTATTGGAATCAGATGATAACCATTTTCTCACTTCAAGCAACTCAAAATGTGTGAATTTTATAGCGACAACATCTCCCATTACATCGTTAATTTCAATTCGGTGGCCTTCTTTAAAGTATTTTCCATGTTTAATAACAAAATAACCAATCAAATTATTCGTTAATCCTTTTACGATAAAGACGACAAAAATACCTAGTAATAATAAAATCATCACGAAAGCATTTAAAGAGCGAATCCAAATTGCAAATATAGCGATCGTTAATAATGTCGTAATGGTTCGCTTCGATATTTTTTTCCATAAAAATTGATCCTTTAAACTTGTAACATTTTTCATAATAAATTTTTTCGAAAAAATATGTAAACTTAATGCCAATACCACTAATATAGCTGTTAGTGCTATTTTATCGATATATACATCAGACGTCGTAATAGTTGCAAGCATTTTTTCGAGCCATTCAGAGAAATAATCTAACAATAAATCAGACACAAAAAAACCTCCTTCTCTTTCTTATTTTACCATAATAATAAAATGGAAATAGCATGAAATAAATAGAAAATGATGTACGTAGATGTATATGTCATGTAGATGATTCATTCAATGTATAACTTTGATAGATAAGCGCCATTTCGGATACGACACAAATTCATATATTGTAATAAATCTAAAAGAAAGGATGGTTTAAATGAGTAAAGATAAACATGTTACTTGTGAAGCTTGTCGCCATAAGGAAAGACCTTGTTATGAATGTGAATTCCATAGCCAACAGAAATGTCCACCAAACTTAGCATCCGATTGTATTGTAGTTGATTCTCTAATTTGTAATAAAAAAATATACAAAATTGCAGAACTTTCCGTTCCAATCCCTACATTAGGAGATATTATTGATATTGGACCTGGAGGAGTTATTACACCACTTATAACTCTAACACCAGAGTTAAGTGGAATTGTCACGCAAACGACAGTCGTAAAAGATATGGTTATTAATACAGGTTATTTACCAGCGAATATTACCATTTTAGGAATTGAAACCCCATTACAAATTAATATTCCTTTCCAGCAAGAAACAGTATGTCCAGGAGTATGCCCGGAAGACAGAATTCATGAATCACCTTTTAAAATAGAATCTGTCGTCACTCAAGGTATTGAAGCATTAGGTATTTCAGTAGGAAATATTTTATTTAAGGTTGTTCTCTCTACGAACTTAACTGTAACGAGACCAGTCGTCACAAAGGCTCCTAACTTAAGAGTTGTGAAAGATGTCAATGACAATCGTTGTGAAGGCAGTGATTGGTATGGTTAAACAAAGTCCTTTTCAACACGACCTTTTTGACTTCACTTATATTGAAGAACAAGTTAAAAACTTAAAAAAATCTTTACCAGAGAAAGAGATGGAAGATTTAGAAGAACAAACTCTTAAAAAATTAGTCGAGGAACAGACGTTTATATTAAGAGATATTGATGAAAGGCTTCATAATATCGAAAAGAAACAACAAAAAAGAAAATGGTTTTAATGTTTTTCTAATGTTCGAAATATCTTCCAAATAATCCATCATCCATATTTCTATCGTATGGAATAAAAATAAATATGTGACATGATACAATGAAAAATACTCTAAAGATGTTGATGTCTTTAGAGTATTTTTATATACCTTTTTATTATATACAAGAAAACGTTCTATAACAGTTAAATGACATGAAAAAAACTGTTAGCCTTTTAACGAGAAAGCTTTAATAAATTCAGTATCATTTTTAAGGACATGACTAAGTAAAATTTACCTATTTAGTTGTATTTATTGTATAATCAAAAATAGACATACTAATTTTCATAACACGAAAGGAGTACATATTTTGAAAAGATTTTTACTAATTTCCGTTGCAATATTCGTATTAGCTGCTTGTAGTTCTCCTTATGATGATTTATTAAAAGAAGGTAATGAAGCGTTCGATAAAGGAGAATATGACCAAGCCTTAAAACTATATGAATATGCTTTAGACGAAGAGGGAGACGGAAAAGAAGCGAAAGAAAAAATAGAACTCATTGATATGTATAAGGAATTAAACTCCATGGATGAAGATGATTGGGATGAGACATATGATCTTGCAAATAACATTTTAAAACATGATGCCATCAATGACAAAATGAAAAAAGAAGTAAAGGAAACATTAACTACCGTTGAAAAAAATAAAGAAGAGGAAGAAAAACTATTAGCTTCCTTAGATAAAATTGAAAAAGATATTAAAAATGAAAAATTTGAAAAAGCTGCAAAAGCTTTAGAGGACTTTGACTTCACCATCGATTCATCGGAAGTATATGATCGCCATAAAGAATTAGGGTATGCATTAGAAGATGCTACAATTGCTTTTGCAGAAAAAGAACGTGAAAAGGAAGAAAAGAAAGCAGAGAAAAAACGTAAAGAAGAAGAGAAAAAAGCTGAGGAAAAACGTAAGGAAGAAGAGAAAAAAGCTGCTGCATCACAAAGTAAGTATGATAAATATTATGATAAAGCAATGGCGATAGAGAGCCGTATGAAAGATGCCGCTTATGATGCTGGATATATGCATGATTATTCTATGATTTCTTATAAATTTGTTTCAGATTGGGATAATCTATTAAATGAAGTTTGGGATGTACTAAAAGAAGACCTTCCTTCTGACGTATACGATGAATTATTAGAAGATCAACGTGAATGGATTAAAAATAAAGAAGCTGAATACAAAGAGTACTCAGATAAAGTAGAGGCAGATACATACTTAGGTTACACGACCATGAATCGAACGGTTTATTTAATTACACATTATATCGATTATTAACATTTTTAATAGAAAAGAGCTAAATGACGAAAATATCATTTAGCTCCTTTTTATTATCCCCAAACTTTATCAGCGATACGCTTAATTAATTTCATTTTTTCCCACTGATCTTCTTCAGTTAGTTCATTTCCTTCTTCCGTAGAGGAGAATCCACATTGTGGGCTTAAACATAATCTATCTAGTGGAACATATTTTGCCGCTTCTTCAATACGTGCAATAACATCTTCTTCTTTTTCAAGTTCCGGGCTTTTCGAAGTAATTAACCCTAACACGACTTGTTTATCACCAGATACATACTGTAATGGTTCAAATCCACCTGCACGATCTGTATCAAATTCTAGATAATAAGCATGAACATTTTCACGACCAAATAATGCATCGGCAACAGGATCATAGCCACCTGAATAATGCCATGTAGATCGATAATTCCCACGACAAACATGTGTCGTTACAATTAAGTCCTCTGGTAGACCTTCTAAAACACGGTTACTTAAATCAATATATTCCTCGATTAATGCATCGACGTCAACACCGTTCGCTTCTACCTTTTCCCGGTAATCCTTGTCACATAATACTGCCCAAATTACTTCATCTATTTGAATACTACGACAACCTAAATCATAAAATGCTTGAAATGCTTTTTTATACGCTTGAACAATATCGTCGTGTAATTCCTTTTTGTTCGGATATATTCTCTCTGTATTTTCAATATTATGTGGTTTTGTAACTTCATATAAAAATTGTGCTGCTGAAGGGAAGGTTTGTCTAGCAATCACACCTTCAGGTTTGATGGATGCTAAATATTTATAGTCTTCTAAAAATGGGTGGTTTGAAAAGTCAATTTTCCCAACAATTTTAGCTGTTTCATTTCTCGTTTCAACACCTTGGAATTTTAAACCAGATTCTGTATATGCCTTTTCAACACCGTCTAATCCCCACATAAAGTCTAGATGCCACCAACTACGGCGAAACTCTCCGTCTGTCACAGCTTCTAGTCCAATTTCAGCTTGTTTATTCACTAAATCTTTAATTGCTTCATCTTCTACTTTTCTTAATTCTTCCGCTGTGATATCCCCTGCTTGAAAAGCTTCTCTAGCCTTTTTTATACTTTCTGGGCGTAAAAATGAGCCAACATAATCAGCACGGAATGGTGATTTTTTCACTTCTGCCATCTGTCATCCTTCTTTCTTACGTACGTAATATTCTGATATTTTACAATATTATACATTATAACAGATGATCTAATTTTCATCTAATATTTCATATATGAAATGAACATGTAATGAAAAAAAGCTAGGAGCAATGACCATTGATCATCTCCCTAGCTTTCCTTTTACTCATAAATAAAATCGACGAGTTTTTCCAATCCTTTTGCATTTTCAAAATTTGGATTCAAAATATATTTTGCATCTTCTAACATAATTTTATCTTCTTTTACTGCAGTTAATGTCTTCCAGCCTGGGTCTTCCATTAAATCACTAAATGACTTTTCCCCTTTTCCGAAGAAGTCCAATAATACAATATAATCAGGGTCCATGTTGATAATTTGTTCCATTTCTGCTGGTCCAGAACGTTCTAAATCGATACTATCTGTTGCAGGTGTTGCACCAGCTAATTGTACTAAATCATAAGAAATATTTGTTGGTCCTAACATAAATGGCCCCATATCTCCACCGACCTCAGATAACACCAATACAGACGGTGTATCTCCTTCAGGAATTTTCTCTTGTATTGCTTCTATTTCCTCATTCATCTGATCTACTTTTTCTATTGCCATTTCTTTTTTCCCTATTGCTTCCCCAATTATTAAAGCAGCATCTTGGAATTTTTCTACCGTTACAAACGGACTGAATGAAAGAATCGGTGTATCAAATTGAGATAAAACATCTTCGGCATCTTCTTCTTGACCATACATTTTCGTCATAATTAATAAATCTGTATCCAGTGCAATAATTTCTTCTGTATCTACATTTGTTGCCGCACCAATCCGTTCTTCAATTTGCTTCCCTTCTTCTACTTTCGTTGATAATAATGGGTCATCAATTCCCTTTGTCGTAGCCGTTACATTTTCTGGAGTCGTTAATTCTAATACAATTTCAGCTACTTCTAATGACATTGGTAAAATATTTTTCGGTGCAGCTTCCACCGTCACTTCTTTTCCTTCCACCTCTACGGTAACTGGAAATTCCGCTTCCTCTGTTTCTACATTCGTATCTTCTGTCACATCATTTACTTGCGTATCATTATTCGAACATGCAACAAATAATGACATAACAACTAAGATAGGTAAAACCTTTTTAAACATTACTTTCAATCTCCTCTATATACGGTGTAATCGTGACACGATTCATTTCTTCATCTTTTTGAATACGTGCATCAATATGATAAATATGTTTTAATAATGGCGCTGTTAACACCTCTTCAGGTGTTCCAATCTTTTGTACTTTTCCTTCATTTAATAAAAGTAATGTGCGACAAAAGCGAGCAGCTAAATTCAAATCGTGTAAAACAATGACAATTGTTTTTCCTTGTTCACTTAATTTTTGTAACATCGTTAATATTTTCAGCTGATAATGAACATCCAATGCTGAAATTGGTTCATCTAATAAAATAATTGGCGTATCTTGAGCAAGTGCCTTCGCAATCATAACCAATTGCCTCTGACCACCAGATAAATGACGAATCGATTCATTTTGTAAAGCTGTCGTATTGGTTTGTTTCATCGCCCATTCGATCATTTCCTCATCTTTTTTCGTTTCGCTTTTAAATAATGTTCCATACACATGACGCCCCATTTGAATGACATCTCTCACTAAAAAATCAAAACCAACATCTGTTTCCTGTGGGACATAACTAATCATTTTCGCTAATTGTTTCGGGGTAAAAGTATGCTGTTGTTTTTCATGCAGCAATATATGTCCATTATGGTGCGCTTGAATATTTGCGATCGTTTTTAATAATGTAGATTTCCCACTACCATTTGGCCCAATTAATCCAAAAAATTGCCCTTGATTAATAGTAAAATTAATCTGATGTAAAATATGTTTACGCCCAATTTGAACATCCATATTTTCTACTGTCACTGCTTGCAACTTATACCCTCCTAACAGAACGTAATATTAATATGATAAAAATCGGTGCCCCGACCATTGCGGATACAACTCCTACTTGTAATGTCACTGGTTGTAAAATCATACGTGAAATTAAATCCATCATAATAAGAAAAATTGCGCCTGTTAACATACTTGCTGGTAATAGCAAACGATGATCAGCACCAATGACGAGTCGTAACATATGTGGGACAACTAAACCGACAAAACTAATAATGCCACTAACAGCAACTGCTGCCCCTGTCATTAAGGCGACAATAGCAAGCAATGAATTCCGAACGAGATGAAGTCTCACTCCTGAAGTGATTGCTTGCTCATCGCCTAATAACATGACATTTAAAGAACGACCAAATAAACAAATAATGATACTGCCTATTAAAATAATTGGACCGACAATCTTTACTTGTTCCCAAGTCGCCCCTTCTAATCCACCCTGCAGCCATAACAATGCGCCACGTAATTCTTGTTCAGTACTTGAAGATGCAATTAATACATTCGTAAAAGAAGAGAAAAAGGCATTCATTCCAATACCGAGTAATAATAACAATGCAATACTATTACTATTCGTTACCCTCCAAACGAGCAAAATAAGTGCCATCGCAAAAATTGCTCCTAAAAAAGCGACGAGAGGTAAAATCGCTTGATGAATTGCTGCTAGTCCTAGCGAAATCGCAAGAACCGCTCCGAAAGCTGCACCACTTGATATCCCAATAAATCCGGGTTCTACAAGAGGATTTCGAAACAATCCTTGCATCGTCACCCCACTAATTGCCAAAGCACATCCGACAAGCCCTGCCAACAATACACGTGGCAAACGAATATCTGTAATGACAATTGCATGTTTATCCTCAAATACCATATCTACTGGTATAGATAGTTTACTCAAAAAAATATAAATAGTTTCCATAAACGGAATCGAAACAGGTCCAATAGATACAGCAACAACGATAGAGATAAACAACAATATAGTAAGCACGATCATCGTCCATGTTTTATTCCATTCAAACAAGCGATGTTTGCCTTTTTCATTCATTTCCATTTATCTATTCCTCAATCTATCTGTTTCTTTATACGTGTAAAAATGTTGCTAATTGTTCTTTTGGCAAATGGTGTCCAATATAAAATTGTTCAAATTCTCCATATAATGCTGTCACTTCATCAAAACGCATTTCGTATACAATTTTTTTAAATTGTAATGCATCATGTGCGAATAATGTCACACCCCATTCAAACCTGTCTAATCCAATCGAACCTGTAATAATTTGCTGAACTTTTCCTGCATATTTTCTTCCAGTTAAACTATGCTCATACAATAATTTCGAACGTGCACCTTTTTCTAATGTATACCAATTATTGTCTCCTTCTCGCTTACGGCTCATCGGATAGAAACAAATATATTCCCATTTAGGTAAAATTGGCTTTAATCTTGCTTGTGTTTCCGGTAATGTTTCAGGATCTACTCCATTTTCTGGACGATATTTTGCTAATTCTACTATGGAGGTATATGAATGTGTTTGAATAAAATATTCAGCTAATTTTGTTTTGTTTAGTGCCGTCTCCACTTCTGCTACTTGTGCAAATGTAGGACGTAAAATCATAAATAGTACATCGCCTTTATGGCCAATTGCTTGATAAAGTGCATGACTACCTTCTTTTTTCTCTTCCACGAGTTCCCATTCTTTTAACAATTCTTGAAACTGTGTAAGCGCCTCTGTTCTTTCTGTTTCACTCGCATTTTTCCATTTTTCCCAATCTACTTTTCGTAGGTCGTGCAAACAGCACCAACCATCCATCGTTTCTACTGCTTCAACCATAAAAATCATTCGCTCCTTTTGTATTGAAAAATGTTCATCTTTAATATAACATAATTTATATATACTAGACAGTTAATAATGTCTTGTTCAACAAATCGTAATAACTTTTTTAACATTCAAGCATACTAACAGCTAATTAAACAAAGTTATTCGAACCGTAATTTTACACAAAAATTTTAAAAGAGGTGCAAAAATGGGAAAGAAAAAAGTTGGTTTATTAATTATGGCATATGGAACACCCTATGAACAATCGGATATTAAAAGGTACTACACACATATTCGTAATGGAAGAGAACCTTCACAAGAGGCTTTAGACGACCTAACGGAAAAGTATGAAGCAATCGGTGGAGTATCACCAATGGCTAACATTACGAAACAGCAGGTAGAAGCAATCTCTGCACAATTAAATGAATTACAAGACGATATTCAATTTGAACCATTTATCGGATTAAAACATATCGAACCATTCATTGAAGATGCAGTGGATGCCATCCATGAAGCAGGGATTGAACATATTGTCTCACTTGTTCTCGCTCCACACTATTCTAGTTTGAGCATTAAAGGATATAATAAACGTGCAAAAGAAGCTGCAGATAAATATGGTATCTCTATTAGTTCTGTAGAAAGTTGGTATACTGAGGAAGGTTTCATTGAATATTGGGCTAAATCTATCCAAACAGAATATGCAAAAATGACAGAAGACGAACGAAAAAACGCAATTACTTTATTTTCGGCACATAGTTTGCCAACAAATATTTTAAAAACCGGTGATCCATACGTAGACCAATTAAAAGAAACAGCAAAATTAATTGCCAAGAAAGCAGACATTACAAATTATGAAGTTGCATGGCAAAGTGAAGGAAACACACGTGTGGAATGGTTAGGACCAGACGTCTGTGATGTGACGAAAAAATTATACGATGAAGATGGCTATCGTACATTCGTCTATGCACCAGTAGGATTCGTTTCCGACCATCTGGAAGTATTATTTGACAATGACGTTGAGTGTAAAGAGGTATGTGAAGAATTAAATGCACATTATTACAGACCAGAAATGCCTAATACGGATCCTCTATTCGTTGAAACATTAGCAAAAGTTGTCTTAAATGAGTTAAAAGTAAAAATCTAAATCGATTAAATAGCCCCTCTTTTTTATACAATCAAAAGAGAGGCTATTTTTCATGAGAACATTTCCATGCTACTTGCATGCCCATTTGCATGCCTTAGTTTAGCAATGATACAAACATTCATATGCACGATGAGAAGGAAGAGGCTACGTGAATAAATATGAATGATGCAATATTTATTTTAGATGACAAATTTCTTAAATAAAAAAACACGAATCATGGTAGGAAAGAGAGCAAGATACAATGCTCTACACCATGTTCGTGTTTTTTAAATTTTACTGATCCTATTATATAAACGGTACTATGCTAATTGTGCTTTTTTAATAATCGTTTGTTTTGGTCCAAATAATTCGTATTTAATGTTTTGAGCTGGTACTCCAATTTCTGTTAATAAGTTTGCAACATGCTCCATCATTGGCACAGGACCTACAACATAATAAATCATGTTTTCTTGTTTAATGTTTTCTAATACTTCTTTGTTAATAAAACCATTGAAGTCTTGTTCTCCATCTTTATCGATTGGATTACTATATCCATACACATATTTTGCATTTTCAGCAGTGGCAACCATCGCCTTTACATCTTCATGGAACGCATGTAATTTTTCATTTTGTGCGGCATGTAAAAATGTAATATCACGTGTTGACTTTTCATCTATTAATTGTTCAAACATACTTAACATCGGTGTAATACCTACTCCACCACTAATAAATGCCACTGGAGCATCTTCTTCTGTTAAGGTAAATAATCCAGCCGGTGCACTCGCCTCAATTGTATCACCCACTTGTACATTGTCATGTAAATGTGTTGATACAACACCATTTGGAGTAAAGTCCGCTTCTTTCTTCACTGAAATACGGAATTGCTTACCATTTGGTTTAGTCGATAATGTATAGTGACGGATTTGTTTATGTTCTGCTCCCTCTGGATGTACACGAACAGATAAATATTGTCCAGCCTCATACATCGGAACAACCCCACCATCTTTAGGTTCTAAGTAAAATGATGTAATTACATCACTTTCTTTCACCTTATCAACAACGGTAAAATCTTTAAAGCCTCTCCATCCGCCTTCTTTAGACTCTGCTTCTTTATACATTTCTTCTTCTATATCAATGAATACTTTTGCTAGTACACCGTAAGTTTCTTCCCAAGCATTCATAATTTCATCTGTAGCCGCTTCTCCTAACACTTCTTTAATGGCAATTAATAAATTTTTTCCTACAATTGGGTAATGTTCAGGTAAAACATTTAATCCACGGTGTTTATGTGCAACTAAATTTACTTCATCAATAATGGTTTCTAATTGATCAATATTAGCTGCTGCTTGATATACCATATTCGCTAAAGCCTCTTGTTGTTGGCCTTTCGCTTGATTTGTCTTGTTAAAAATATTTAATAATTCCGGGTTTGCTGCAAACATATTTTTGTAAAACACCGTTGTTATCGTTTTCCCGTGCTCTGCTAAAACTGGTGCCGTTGATTTAATAATATCCATCGTTTCTTTTGATAAAGTCATTTGAAATCTCTCCCCTATTTAAATATATATCATAAAAATTAAACATGTATTTTTAATGCACCTTTAGTGTAACCCGATATAAAATATCTATCAATACAAAATAAAGCATTATGAAAAGGTGTCAAAAAGTCGACACATCTCCTTCTTAATTTTGTCACAAACATTCATTTAAAATACATCTTTAAAAGATGCTATAATATATGTAGGTGATGAAAATGAGACTAACAAACTATACAGATTATGCTTTACGCGTCTTAATATACTTAGCAGTGAAAGATACGGATGAGAAATCGACGATTACAGAAATAACAGAAGCTTATAATGTTTCCAGAAATCATTTAATGAAGGTCATCCATCAGTTAGGAAAAATAGGAGTGATTGAGACGACTCGTGGACGTGGTGGTGGGATTGTATTAGCAAAACCACCTGAAGAAATTACAATTGGGTCCATCGTTAGAGAAACGGAAGAAGATTTTTATATGGTGGAATGTTTTAATAGTGGTGCAAACCATTGTGTCCTTTCACCTGTTTGTGGATTGCGTAGTGTACTCGGAGAAGCATTAGCAGCTTATTTAGCTGTATTAGATAACTATACGATTGCTGATGTTATTGATCAACCACTAATGTTTAGGGGATTACTTCAAATAGATCCATAAAATAAAATGGGATAAGTTAGGGATATAAATAAAAAGTCGTTATCAAATAAAACGAAATGAAAATGAATACATACATTCATTTTATTTCACGACTACATGATTTTATCCCAAACTTATCCTTAGCCTGTTACTTTACGACAATTGTTGGTTCTGTCGCTTCTTGAACTTGTTCAAACGTATATCCATTTAACAATTCTACTAATTCCAACCCATTATCTGTCACATCTAATACAGCTCTATCTGTAATAATCCGGTCGACAACGCCTTGTCCTGTTAAAGGTAATGCGCATTGTTTTAAAATTTTTGGTGCACCGTGACGTGTAACATGCTCCATCATGACAATAACCTTTTTCGCACCATGCACAAGATCCATTGCCCCGCCCATTCCTTTTACCATTTTTCCTGGGATCATCCAATTCGCCAAATCTCCTGTTTCAGATACTTCCATTGCACCTAAAATGGCAACATCAATATGGCCGCCACGGATCATCGCAAATGACTCCGCATTGTTAAAAAAGCTTGCTCCTTTTATCGTTGTAACGGTTTCTTTTCCAGCGTTTATTAAATCAGGATCTACTTCCTCTTCTGTCGGATATGGGCCAATCCCTAACAATCCATTTTCAGATTGTAGAACCACTTGTTTATTATCGGAAATATAATTCGCAACCATTGTTGGCATACCAATTCCTAAATTAACATAATCTCCATCATTAATTTCCTTTTCCGCTCTTTTTACAATTTGTACCCTCGTACTATTTGCCATCTTTGACCCTCCTATCTTTCTCTGGTCGTCAACCGTTCAATTCGTTTTTCTTGGTCCCCCTGTACAAGTGCATCTACGTAAATTCCTGGTGTATGAATTTGATCTGGGTCAAGTGCACCAGTTTCTACAATTTCTTCCGCTTCGACAATGGTATACTTTCCAGCAGCAGCCATGATTGGATTAAAATTACGGGCCGTTTTTCTAAATATCAAGTTTCCAGATGTATCTGCTTTCCATGCACGTATGAGACTAACATCAGCGTGAAATGCTTCTTCTAACACATATTCTTTTCCATTAAATTCCCGTACTTCTTTTCCTTCTGCAATTGGTGTTCCTACTCCTGTTGGTGTATAGAAAGCTGGAATTCCTGCACCACCTGCACGAATTTTTTCTGCTAAACTTCCTTGTGGCACTAATGTAACTTTTAATTCCCCACTTAAAAACTGACGTTCAAATTCTTTATTTTCTCCAACGTAAGATGCAATCATATGGGATATTTGTTTATCTTGTAATAGTAATCCTAATCCCCAGTCATCCACTCCACAGTTATTTGAAATAACCGTTAAATCTTTAACTCCCTTATGACGAACTGCTTGAATTAAGTTTTCTGGAATGCCAACAAGACCAAATCCGCCAACCATTAATGTCATGCCATCTTCCATATATTCTCCCGCTTCTTGTGCGTTATGAAATATACGTTTCATTTCTTCCACCTACTTAATCATAATTTTTTATGATAGTGGCAACACCTTGCCCACCGCCAATACATAATGTCGCTAAACCGTATGTTGATTTTCTTCGTTTCATTTCATGTAACAATGTTACAAAAATACGTGTTCCACTTGCACCGATAGGGTGTCCTAAAGCTATTGCACCACCATTTACATTCACTTTATTCATATCGAGTTGAAGATCTTTGGCAACTGCTAATGATTGTGCAGCAAAAGCTTCATTCGCTTCGATTAAATCAACATCTTGTAATGCAATATTCGCTTTCTTTAACACTTTCTCTGTCGCATAAATTGGACCTAACCCCATCACACTTGGATCCAGTGCTGCACTTGCATTCGCTACGAGTGTCGCTAATGGTGGCACACCTAATGCTTCTGCTTTTTCTTTACTCATTAAAAGTACCGCCGCAGCCCCGTCATTAATACCTGATGCATTACCTGCCGTAACAGAACCGTCTTTTTTAAATGCTGGGCGAAGTTTTGCCATGGACTCGATAGAAGCATCCTCTCGAATATATTCGTCTTCTTTAAATACAATTGGTTCTCCACGACGTTGTGGGATTTCAACTGGTACAATTTCATCAGCGAATTTCCCTTCTTTTCTCGCCTTTGCTGCTTTTTTCTGACTTTCAACTGCAAACATATCTTGTTCTTCTCGCGTTAATTCATAACGGTCACAAATATTTTCCGCTGTTATCCCCATATGATAATCATGGAAGGCACACCATAATCCATCCTGAATCATACTATCCACCAGTGTTTTATTCCCCATACGTAAACCATTTCTAGCATCCATCGATAAATACGGAGCTTGACTCATGTTCTCCATCCCACCTGCAACGATTATATCAGCATCACCTAATGCAATCGCTTGTTGTGCTAAATGGATTGCTTTCAAACCAGAACCACACACTTTATTTATCGTGAATGCCGGTACATGATCAGGTAAGCCAGCTTTTATCGAAGCTTGTCGTGCCGGATTTTGTCCTAAACCAGCTTGGAGTACATTCCCAAAAATAACTTCATCTACTTTGTCACCTGTAATATTACTATCATGTAATACACGTTTTATAACTTGCGCTCCCAATTCTGTGGCAGGAACAGAAGACAGTGACCCACCAAAACTACCTATCGCCGTCCTTAAAGCGCTTACAACTACAACTTCTCGCATATAAAATCCCCATCCTCTCAATATGAATCATTTCTTATATTTTACTTCCCTTTGATTTATAAGTAAAATGAATGCATCGAATGCAACTTCTCTGAATTTGAATATATATAGGTGTATAGATGGATTTGAAATTATTAGCGCATGTTATTTCGGTCGTATAATAGGAAGTTTCTCTCGGTCTAGTCACCAGTCTTTCGTTTCTCAACCAAAGGAGTAACGACATATCATTTCGAAGTATTTGTTAGACAAAAAGAAAAACACCAGTAAAGTAGTAACCCCCAAACATACTACACTCAGTATGTTTGGGGGTCGGTACATTTGAATACGCACTAGTTTTATATTTTATGATTCTTTTCTTTTTTTGGCATATTCTGCTGTTGCTGTAAATAATACGTCCGATGATGAGTTAAGTGCTGTTTCACAAGAATCTTGGATTACCCCGATGACAAATCCTATTGCAACCACTTGCATTGCAATATCATCGGAAATACCGAGTAAACTACATGCTAATGGGATAAGTAATAACGACCCACCAGCTACTCCTGATGCCCCAGCTGCTGATACAGCGGATAAAACCATTAAAATAACGGCTGTGAATAAATCAACTTTCACTCCTAATGTATGTGCCGCTGCCATCGATAAGATTGATATTGTTACCGCCGCTCCTGCCATATTAATCGTTGCGCCTAAAGGTATAGAAACGGCATATGTATCTTTATTTAATTTTAATTTTTCAGCCAAATTCATATTTACTGGAATATTTGCCGCCGAACTTCTAGTGAAAAATGCTGTAACACCACTTTCTTTTAACACAGTAAAAACGAGTGGATATGGATTTTTCCTAGTCGCAATGAAGACAATGATAGGATTCACTACTAATGCAATAAACAACATGGTTCCTACTAAAATAATAATTAAGCGACCATATTCTCCTAAAGCTGCAAAACCAGTCGTTGCTACAGTATCAAATACGATACCTAAAATTCCGATTGGTGCTAAGCTAATGACCCATTGAACGATCTTCGTTACAGCTTCAGATACGTTTGTTATCATTGTTTTCGTTGAACTATGTGCTCCCCGTAATGCAACCCCTAATAATAATGCCCAAACTAAAATCCCTAAATAGTTTGCCTCCATAATGGCCGTTACTGGGTTTGTAACAATGTTAAATAATAACGTTTCTAATACTTCTCCAATCCCACTCGGTGGCGCAACATCTTGTGCTTCCGTTTTTAATGTGAGTGTCGTTGGAAAAATAAAACTAACGACTACCGCGACGAATCCAGCTAAAAACGTACTAATAATATATAGTACTAGCACCCCTTTTACAGCTGTTTCTTTCCCACTAACATGGGATGCAATCGCATTTAATACAAGTACAAAAACAAGTACCGGTGCTACCGCTTTTAATGCTTCAACAAATAATGTCCCGAGCATAGATAACACACTTAATTGTTCAGGAAATAATAATGCTAAAATAAGTCCAATAACAATACCAATCATAATGCGTACGACTAAACTCATTCGATTCCACATATGAAACAATTCGCCCATATTTGTCCTCCTTTTGAAATACTATTATTCTTTCAATTATATAGAGGTTTAGTCAGTAACACAATAATATATGTAATTTTCTAACTACTACTTCTATCTACTTTCTTTTCTCCATCTGTTGGTTATCGTGCAACAAAAAAGCTAAAGGGTAATCGTTTATTTTCACCTCATACCCTCTAGCTTCCTTTTATAATAACTGCAACGTTGTAATACAAGTACCGTCCTCTTTAAATGTAGAAATTTCTGCCTCTACTTTTTTCCCCTCTTCTTCTACCTCAATCGAAATATCAAATGTCTCATCTCTCGGTAACCATAAATCAACAAAGCCATTTGCTTCTGAATTCATTGTATCTTCCACCACTGTTTTTCCATCTTTATCTTTAATAATAATGTTAAAGTCTTGATTTACTAACTCTCCCTGACATCCAGTTAAACTATGATCCTTACATGGATGTGTTTCATGAATAAATGGTGCAATGGAAACGAAAAACTCATCTTCTGGTAAATCATGAACGATTTCTTCCTCATTTTCATCAGTAATTATTAATTGTTCCGATGTAATTGATGCTTGATGTCCTTCCACATTTCCAACACTATAGTCATTGACTAATGCTTTTAACTCCTCTTTACTTAATGTTCCAGTAGCCTCATTTTCATAATTTCCCCCACCACAGGCGGCTAAAAATAATACTGATATTAATGCAACGAAAAACAATACCTTTTTCAACCTTTTTCACTCCATCTCTTTATTCTTTTTCATTATAAGGGTCTCTCTTATAAATGTCATTACAATTCACAGTTTATTCGATTTTAAAGATGTATGTAACATATATCTAACCCTGCCTTTGGCTCTATTTCCCCTTGATTCCCTTGTATTTCTAACAAAAATGTTTTATAATTCGACGTGACGAGGTGAATAATCATGAAGAAAAACGTAGAAAAAACTGTATCTGTTTTAATGTGGATTGTTGTGGCATTAGCTGTACTTACCTTTTTCGCTGCTATTATGTTCGGCCATGCAAAAGGATACGACTTTATCTTCGGTTTCGCAGATCCAACTGTATTCACAAAAACAGTATTTCAAAATGTAAGCGCCATAGGATAGGCTAACTGTATGTAGCCACTATAAATAAAAATAGTCTAATTACAGGTTTTTTTCAAAGAACTGTAATTAGACTATTTTTCATTATCTTTCTATTCATTTGCCGTCATTTATTATTCACAAACTTTTCTTTTTATTTTTTCGAAGCTCCCCATTATCTGTATATTTTCTATTCTTATCTCATCTCTGGATCTATATCAATATTTTGGACACAAAATCGTTACGTTTTTAGTTGTTCTTTTTATAATAAAATTTATCCATCCATAAGATCGTGTTTCCCTAAATCTACTTCTTTGAATCATACCATCCTCTTTGCTTATAATGAAAGTATTAGTTTAAAAAATTTTGGAGGAACATCGTGAAACTTATCTTATCATTTTTAAAAAAATACGATATTGCCATATATGTAGCCTATAGTTTAACCTTAATTGAGCTTATTTCCGAACTACTCTTCCCTTTTATACTAGGGATAATGATAAATAATGGAATCATGAACGAAAATATGGATGAAATTATTAAATGGGGAGTAATCATGTTCGGGATTACCGTCATTTCTTTTACAGCTGGAATGACAAATTCATATATTTCCGCACATATAAGTGTTAGTTCTGCTTACGATATTCGAAAGAAATTATTCGCTACGATTCAGCAGTTTACATTTGAACAACTAAGTAAATATCCGACATCCGCACTTGTAACAAGATTTACAAACGATGTCCGACAAATTCAAAATACTATTTTTATGGGATTACGTATCATGGTTCGAGCCCCACTGATGGTCATCGGTAGTGTGGTGATGGCGTTTATTGTCAATCCGAAAATATCGATCGTCTTTCTTATAACCGTCCCAATTTTAATCATCTTTTTATTTACTGTTTTAAATATAGGTAGAAAAATGTTCATGCGTGTACAACAGAATGTCGATAAAGTAAACCTCGTCATTCAAGAAAATATTGCAGGTATGCGTGTTATTAAAGCTTTTGTCCGTGGAAAACATGAAAATAAACGTTTTAGCGAAGCGAATGAAACACTCGCTCGTAATACAGAGAAAGCTTTCCGTTTCATGGAATCTTCCATGCCTGTACTCATGTTGATTATGAACATCAGTTTAGTCATTATCCTTTATGTAGGACATAAACAAATTCAAATCGGAACCACATCTGTCGGAGATGTGGTTGCAATTGTGAATTACGCATTACGCACAGTGATGGCTATTTCAATGTTTACATTTTTAACTTTAGCGTTCGCTCGTGCAACATCATCTGCAGAACGGATCGCACCAATTTTAGAAGAAAACATAGACAAACCGTCATATAAACATGACTACACATTAAAACATGGTGAGATTACATTTAATCACGTAAATTTTACATACCCAAATGATACTGTAAATGTATTACAAGATGTATCGTTTCATATAAAACCTGGAGAAACAGTTGCAATTCTCGGTGCAACTGGAGCGGGAAAAACAACCCTTTTCCAACTTATTCCTAAGTTATATACCCCAACAAGCGGGGAAATTTTCCTAGATGATCGACCGTTGCATATGTATGATCCGACCAAATTACGTACACAAATTGGATATGTGCCTCAAAGTCCCCTACTCTTTACAGGGACTATTAGAGATAATATAAGCTTTGGTAAAGCTAACATGTCTGATAAGATGCTTATCAAAGCCGCGAAAGATGCACAAATTCATGAGACGATTACTTCTTTCCAACATGGATATGATACGATTGTTGGTCAAAAAGGAGTCAATTTATCTGGAGGACAAAAACAGCGTATTTCCATTGCACGTGCCCTATTATTACAACCAAAAATTTTAATGTTAGATGATGCGACAAGTGCATTAGATACGAAAACAGAACATCTTTTATTACATGCATTACGAACATATGCATGTACGACATTAATTATTACACAAAAAATTACAACGGCGAAACAAGCAGACAATATACTACTTCTCGATCAAGGAAAGGTCGTTGATTTTGCAGATCATACAACATTATTAGAACGTTCCGAATTTTATCAGCGTATCGTGGAGTCACAAGCAGAAAGGGAGATTTCCCATGAGTAAAGCCGAAATTAAAAAAGCTTTTCAATACAAAAAGATTGATATAAGTAATACAAATCCGACAACGAAAACAGTAAAGCCTAAAAATAGTTGGCATACAATAAAACGTATTTTCACTTATCTCCAGCAATATAAATGGATGCTATTGCTCGTCATTTTTACCGTACTTGTAAGTAGTGGTTTAAGTTTACTCGGTCCCTATTTAGTTGGAATGACAATCGATGATTTTATCGTCACCAAACGTCCTGACGGTATAATGACGATTCTAATATGGTTAATCATTGTCTATATATTGCATGCATTATCTATTTTCTTACAAAACTATTGGATGATTGGCATTGCACAAAAAACGGTTTATACATTGCGTAAAGATGTATTTGAGCAGTTTCACCGTTTGCCAATTTCGTATTTTGATAAAAGACAACAAGGAGAATTGATGAGCCGGGTAACGAATGATATCGATAATATTAATAACACCTTAAATCAGTCGGTCATTCAAATCTTTTCTAGTATTATTACCTTAGTTGGAACTGTTACCGTCATGCTCCTTTTAAGTCCATTATTGACACTAATTACGATGACCATTATTCCAATCATGTTTTTTGCGATGCGTGCTATTACTAAACGAACAGGACCACTTTTTAAAGTACAACAAAAAGATTTAGGGGAATTAAACGGGTTTATCGAAGAAATGGTATCCGGACAAGAAGTTGTGAAAGTCTTTTCACAAGAAAAACGTGTTATCCATGAATTCGATGAAAAAAATAAACAGTTACAATTATCAAGTTTTTGGGCACAAACTATTGCTGGCTTCATTCCAAAAGTAATGAATACATTAAACTTTTTAAGTTTCGCGTTTATTGCCTTTTTTGGTGGAATATTAGCGATAAAAGGATATATTACAGTGGGAGTTATCGTCATTTTCACTGAATATGCACGCCAATTTACACGCCCATTAAATGAATTATCGAACCAATTTAATATATTACTTTCTGCAATTGCCGGTGCTGAACGTGTCTTCCACGTTTTAGATGAACAAGCAGAGGAAGTCGACGAAGTAGATGCAGTTGACCTCCATCAAGTAAAAGGGCATTTTGTTTTTAATGACGTGTCATTTGGTTATGAGGAGACACCAATTTTAAAAAACATCGATTTTGAAGTTCAACCAGGTGAAATGGTGGCATTTGTTGGGCACACTGGCGCCGGAAAAACAACGATTATTAATTTAATTTCTCGCTTTTACAATTATGATTCTGGGGAAATTTTATTAGATGGGAAGCCATTAAAACAAATAAAACGTACATCTTTACGACAACATATGGCATTTGTTTTACAAGACTCATTTTTATTCCAAGATACTGTGAAAGAAAATATCCGTTATGGAAAAATGGATGCAACAGATGAAGAAGTAATAGAAGCAGCAAAACGCGCAAATGCACATGACTTCATTATGCGCCTTCCAAATGGATATGAAACCGTATTAGATCAAGAGCATAGTTCGATCAGTAAAGGACAAATACAATTAATTACTATTGCTAGAGCGATGATTGCAGATCCTGAAATTTTAATTTTAGATGAAGCGACGAGCAATATCGATACGATAACGGAATTAAATATTCAAGCTGGTTTACAAGCTTTAATGAAAAATCGAACGAGCTTTGTCATCGCCCATCGTTTAAATACTATCCAGCGTGCCGACCAAATCATTATGCTTGAACATGGGGAAATCATCGAACGAGGAACACATGCACAATTGTTACGACAAAAAGGAACATATTATGATCTATTTCAAACTTAAAGGAGTTTACAACATGGCTAGAAAAGGAACAATGAATTTGTATACGATCGAAAGTGAATTTTTACAAGAAAACATGAATCTAAAGGTATATGAGCCAGAACAATATGATGCAATTTATGAAAGACAAATCTGTATCATGCAAGATGGTGATGACTACTTTAATATGGGACGTGTTGCAACAGTGAGTGATCGTCTACATGAGGAGGACGAATTAATCAACACCATTTTCGTTGGAATTCATTATAAGGACCGCGAAGATCGCTGGCGTAAATATTATCCTTTAGGCGATCAACATGAAGCATATAAAAATTTTCTATTACAGGAAGTCCTTCCCTTTTTGGAAGATCTACTTCCTATCCATCCTTTAGGAACGACGTACAGTTTAATGGGGGATTCATTAGCTGCAACATTTGCACTTATATTGGGAACGGAAAATCCGAATATTTTTTCCTCCATTATTTTACAATCACCATTAGTAGATGAACATGTATTAAATGTCGTTAAAAATGTACATGATTTTAATCCATTGACGATTTATCATTCGATTGGATTACAAGAGGATGCAGTTATTACAACGAAGGGTGAAGGAATGGACTTTATCGAACCAAACAAACAATTACACGCTTTCTTACAAGAAAGAAACAACGATTACACGTATACTGAAATGGATGAAGGAAATCATACGTGGAAACATTGGCAAAAGGAGTTGCCCGATGTACTCACCCATATATTAGGATAAGTTATCATATATTTTTCTTCTTTAGTATTTATTTAAACTTTGGTATACTAATTTAGTAGATACATTAAAAAGAGAATATAAATTGAAATTGGAGGTCGAACGATGACATATGGAATTGTAATTTTCCCATCCGTTGATATACAAGATGAGGCAAATGCGCTTCGTAAACGATACGATCCGAAATACCCTTATATTTCACCACATATTACGTTAAAATATCCATTCCAAATGGATGCACAAGAACGTGATGAAGCGGTGAAAGCATTAGAAGAAATTGCACAAGAAACCGAACCATTTCAAATCGAAGTAACGAAAATAAGTTCATTCTCTCCTGTTTCGAATGCCATTTACTTAAAAGTAGAAGATAATGAGCATTTAAACAAATTAAATGAAAAAATGCATGAAGGAGTATTTGATGCACATCGTGAACATGCGTTCATTCCACACATTACTATCGCACAAGACTTACCAAGTGATGAATACTCTGATATATACAGTAGTTTAAGAATGCGTCAAGTTCATTTTACAGATACGATTGATCGCTTCCAATTATGTAAACAACTTGATAATGGAAATTGGACTGTTGACACGACATTCCACTTTGGTAAAAAATAATGGAAATTTTTATCGTACAAAATGAACAACAATTACAAGACGCATACACCATTCGAAAAAAAGTGTTCGTAGAGGAACAGAAAGTCCCTCTTTCTATTGAATTAGATGAACATGACAAACATGCCACACATTTTATTTGTTATGATTCTAACCATAAACCGGTTGGAGCTTCTCGCCTACGTTTTATAGATAATTACGGAAAATTAGAACGTATTTGTGTAGATAAAAATGTACGCGGAAAGTCGATAGGGAAAAAGATAATGGAAATAATGGAAGCTGAAATCATGCATCAAGGATATCACCGAGCTGTTTTAAATGCTCAAACACATGCGACTGCATTTTATGAAAAATTAGGATATGAAGTTATTTCCGATGAATTCATGGATGCTGGTATCCCACACGTAACGATGAAAAAGACTTTATAAAACGTACACCCTTTTTATGCTTCGTACACATAAAAGGGGTTTTTTGTATGAAATAAATCATACAATGATATTGATCTATTTTCTTTTTCCGATGTATATTCTCCCTCATTTGAGCAACAATAAACATATCGATTTTGAAATGAGGGCTTAAACATGGACAATATGTGGCCGATGTTTTATGAAACAATATTCGGTATTTTTGCTTTGTACATTTTAACAAGAGTACTCGGAAAAACACAAATTTCTCAGTTAACTGCTTTTGATTTTATCGCAGCTATCGTACTCGGTGAATTAGTCGGTAACGCGCTATTCGATAAGAAAACAGGACTATTAGATATTGGCTTTGTCATTTTATTATGGGGTATTATTTTATACATTATTGAAATAGTAACGCAGAAATTTAAAGGATCACGATTTTTATTAGAAGGAAAACCTGCTATTTTGATTCATGAAGGCAATTTAGTCTATGAAGAATTAAGAAAGAATAAAATTGATTTAAACGAAGTATTACACTTACTACGGATGAAAGATATCTTCTCTTTACAAGAAGTGTATTATGCGATTTTAGAAACGAATGGAGAGCTATCTGTCCTTAAAAAAGCTGAGTATGAATCTCCGACCAAACAAGATTTACAATTGCCATTACAACAAACCTTTGTTGCAACTCCGGTTATTATGGATGGGGAAATCATTTATGACAATTTAAAAGAAATTGATATGACAGAAAAACAATTACGCCAATCATTAGAAGCACAACATCAAATAGGCAAAATAAAAGATGTTTTTTATGCTGAATTTGTTCCTGGCCAACCTTTATTTCTTCTCCCATATCATAAAATAAAACATAAAGATTACATGAAAAAAAGTGTAAAGGAATGAAGTGTATCCTTTACACTTTTTAATTATACGAATTCATTGAATATGCCACCTTTTCCAGTTAACAAGAAACGCTCTGCTTCCTCTATATTGAAAGAGCGTTTTTTTACATGGTGTTTCTTTTTTACTTTATATATATGCTTATACCGATCATACGGATAGTCCTCTTTTATTTCATGAAAAACAGCTCTATACGGACGATCAACATGATGTGGACGATCTTTCTTCTTTTCCATTCTTCTTGCATATTGTTGGTACGTATAATGTGTATATGGAATGATATAGCCCATCTGCATCCCCTCCTTTACTCCTTCTACCCTTTTTTTCATGTCCGAAACATGATATTTGAATTTTCAGATAAAATAATCACACAGATGAATAGTTGTATGCCTACACAATGAGTACTCATTTACATAAAGTAATATCGAACACCTATAGCAAGCAAGAAAGGAGAATAAATATGAGTTGTGGAAAAGAAATGCATACAGGAAGTTGTGTTTGTAACGTATTAAAAGAAATTGCCCGTGCCCAAAAGGATATTTCAGAATTCCATTGTGATACTAGTTGTGAAAAATCGATTAACGATTTATTAGGGGATACAGAGGTGCGCAATAATTTAGATACAGTCCCTTTCATTTTATATTGTGATAGTGGCTGTAAACCATTTAAAGGATATGGTGCACATCCTCGTAATATTAGTAAAATTGTTTCTAGTTATTTTTTCCGAGTCAAAAGTGTCACGAATGATTGCTGTGCGGTCATTGAATTATTAAGAGATCCAGGAGATAATAATTTCCATCCGAAAGATCCTGCAGAACAACAAACGAAACATTTACGTGCAACAGGAATTTGTATGACAATCGATGCGAAATGCTTCTGTCATATCACTTGTTTACCAGCAATTAATGCTTGTTCTTAACAGATAAGGGGCTAGGGACGTTGAGGAAAAATGAATGAAACTCTACGTCCCGTCCTTTCTTTTTACATTCGAATAATTTGCACATGTTCCAATTTATCTTTAGAAATATTTCGTTTCGCATTATATTCATCTAGAATAATTAATTCCGTTTCTTTTTCTTCTATTATTTCTCCACGAATTTTTTCATCTTGTACGGTTATTTCATATACGACATTTCCGAGTAAGGTTGGAAAATTCCATGTTTCATGATTTTTGCTTTCCTTTTCTCCTAAATAAAATGTTTCTTGCATCTGTCGATTGGAGAAAGATATTTCAGGTTGTTCAATATACATAAATGGTTTTTTCACTTTCAAAACCTCCATCTCATTTCTTTGTAAAACCATTATATGTGCCTATACAATTTTAGTGCATAGATCATGTAACATCCTCTTTGCTGACCATAGCCATTTATCTATATACCTTAAGTTGTAAGGCGATGATTATTTTTTTTCTCCCCCAACACGATATATGATAGAACCGAAAAAAGCTGAAAAGTATCCAATACTCTTCAGCTTTTTGTCACGAAATTAACATTCCCATAAATGCTGTTGCCATTCCAAAATAAATGATTACAGATGTAACGTCATTTAATGTCGTAATAAATGGACCAGAAGCAACTGCTGGGTCAATATTAAATTTTTCCATAATTAATGGGATAAGTGCACCTGAAATGGTTGCAACTGTTAAGGTTGCTAAAATGGCAATCCCAACTAACAATCCAAGGAAAAGATTGCCTTTCCATACGTAAATAACGCCGATAATAATAATTCCACATGTTCCACCGACGAGCAGTCCTGTCGTCATTTCTCGTAATAGAAGTTTCAATTTATTATCTTTGCCGTACGTTCCAACAGCTATTCCACGAACTGCAACCGCTAAAGATTGTGTTCCGGCATTCCCCGCCATTCCCGCAATCAATGGGATAAAAATTGCGACAACTGGAACTGCTTCCAGTGTTTCTTCAAAACTGTCAATCAAACTTGCTGTAACCATCCCTAAAAAAAGTAAAATAATCAACCAAGGTAAACGCATTTTGGCCGCTTGTGTTGGCGAGGAATCTTTCGTATCAATATCAACAACTGCCGCAAACTTAGAATAGTCGTCACTCGCTTCTTCATCCATAACGTCTAAAATATCGTCTACTGTAATAATTCCTAATAAATGATTTTGAAAATCAACAACTGGTACAGCTAGGAAATCATAATCACGCATCATCCGTGCAATCTCTTCCTGGTCTCGACCAACTTTTACAGATACAACATTTTCATTCATGACATTTTCTAGTAATTCATTTTCATCTGCAACGATTAAATCCCTTAGGGAAACGACACCTACAAGACGCTTACTTTCATCTAATACATATGTGTAATAAATTGTTTCCGCGTTTGGTGCTTTCACTTTCATTTCTTTCATCGTCTCTTTGACGGTTTGAGTTTTTATAAAGGCAATATACTCTGTCGTCATAATACTTCCTGCTGTTTTTTCTTCATAATGAAGAAGGGCTTTAATTTCTTCCGCAGGTTGTTTTTCCATAATCGCTAGAAAACTTGCGACTTCATCTTTCGTTAATTCCTTTAAAATGTCTACCGCATCATCCGCAGCTAGTTCCGCGATGACCATGGTCGCAAATTGCGGATCCATTTCTGTAATAAATTTTTCCGTCTCTTCTAGCTCGATATATTCCATAATTTCCGCCATTTCTTTTGGCGATAGGAAGTGATACACCCTCATTCGATTGTCCTTCTCTTGTTCACGATAGAACATTGCTTGTTCATATGGGTGTAGTTCAAAAAATAAATATCGGAAATCAGCTGTTTCTTCCGCTTGGAGTAGTTGTAATAACTCCTCTGCATGTAATTCAGCTTTTTCTTGTATATCTACCATGTTCGTCACCAACTTTCTGCATAATATTAAGTTAGGTGAATGACAACTGTTATACATTATTTTGTGATTTTGCTCGAAAAAACGAAAGAACACCTATACGAAGAAGGTGTTCTGAAAATTATTTCATCTATAAAAACACAAAATAACGAACGAAGCCTCCATCGTGGAGTTTTAGCACTATATGGCTTGGATTTTTCCCACTGCATTAGATACTACCTTATGTCGATAGTTTCTGTTAACCCATTGGTGTCTCTCGACATTTCTGGGTAGCAGCTTACATCCATATAGGAGCCTCACCTAACGAGGATAGATATTTACAATGTTAAATTCCAAATATAATCGTAACATATGCATCTAATTTGTCAAACACTTTTTTCATAAAGATTCGCTATATCTTTTGGAAAATCGACTTTAAATTGCATGTTCTCTTTTGTAGTAGGATGCATAAAGCTAATTTCATCACAATGTAGTGCTTGTCTTTTTATTAAATCAACATTGCCACCATATAAATCATCTCCGAGTAACGGATGTCCAATATGAGAAAAATGCACCCTTATTTGATGGGTTCGCCCTGTTTCTAATTGTGCTTTTACGAAGGCATATGAATCGAATTGTTTCATTAATTCATAATGTGTCACCGCATATTGTCCATTTTCCGTTACCATTCTTTCCATTATCGATGTTTCTTTTCTACCGATAGGTGCATCAATACTACCTGCTACTTGTTTTAGTTTACCCGAAACTACCGCTACATATGTACGGGAGATAGCATTTTTTCGTTGTAACATGGCAAGTTGTGAGTGACTAAATGCATGTTTTGCAATTAACACAAGACCTGATGTATCTTTATCAAGCCTTGTCACGATATGCACCGTTGCATCTATCCCTTGTTGTTTATAATAATACAATAATCCATTCGCAAGTGTATTAGTTGGATGGATTTTAGATGGTATTGTTGGCATACCGGCTTCCTTACATAAAACGATGATGTCATCATCTTCATATAAAATATGTAATGGTATTTTATTCGCTACCATTGTTTCGCTTTTTTCCACTGGTAAAATAATCTCTATTATATCTCCTTGACGTAAAACATACCGTACCGTTTTTAAGGAGCCATTGACTAATATCTTACCTCTTTTCGCACGTTTTATAAGCCTAGTCGAAAGGTTGACAACATCCTCTAAATAGGTACGTAATAATACTCCATCATATTCTTTTTTAATTTCCCATTTCAAGCTGATTCATCCTAATCAAATTTTTTAATTTCCGTAACGAATGAATCACGCACACGATTCCAGAATGGGAAAGGACGATAACGAACAAAGCGTACACGTTCTTTTGCCACACGACATTGAATGGATCGCACATTTGAGTAAGACTCTGTTAAGTGATCAATTGCAATAATGAAGCTATTTTTTTGTAATGGTTTCAATAAAATAGTATGATGCTTCGGCAAAATAAGTGGTGACCCAATCGTTCGGAACACTCGGTTATTAATTGACGCAATTTCTGCCACTTGAATCGCTTCTAAGGACGGGTGTAAAATTGCTCCTCCTAATGCTTTATTATATGCCGTACTTCCAGATGGGGTTGAAATGCATAATCCATCCCCTCTAAATGTTTCGAAATGTTCCCCTCGAATTTGAACATCAAACACAACGGAACCCTCTACTGTTTTAATCGTCGTTTCATTTAATGCTAAAATACGATGTGGTTTTTCTTCGCCTTCAAATCGAATGATCACTTCTAATAAAGGATATTCCACGACATGGAATGGTGTTTTTGCAATTTCAATTACTAATTTTTCAATTTCCTCTGATGTCCAGTCCGTATAGAACCCTAAATGTCCTGTATGTACTCCTAAAAACGCTGTCGTCTCAAGTTTATCTACGTAACGGCGAAACGCCTCTAAAAAGGTTCCGTCTCCACCAATTGAGATGACTAAATCAGGTGATTCCTCATTATACGTTAAATCAAAATCGATTAAATATTGTTTCATTTTTGCTGTAATTTTATTAGAACGTTCGTCTCCACGAGATACAATTGCAAACTTCATGAGCGTAGCCCCCTTCAGTGTCAAGTTCAAATCATTGTCAATTCTATATTATCATACTATTTCTATCTAACCTATCATTTCTATGTAATTCTTTTCATCCGCTAAATTTTTTGTCATAATACATATAAGTATAAGATGGAAGGTGACAAGATGACCCAAGAAATTGAAATAGAGTTCAAAACGGTGTTAGAAAAAACAGCATTTGACACATTATTGAATGGACTCCCTTTTTCAGCAGATGCAATGGAACAAACCAATTATTATTTTGAAACGAATGATTTTGCATTGAAAAAACAAGGTAGTGCCATTCGGATTCGTAAAAAGCGTGATGAATATGTCGTTACATTAAAACAACCACATGAACAAGGCATATTAGAAACACACGAACAAATTGATCGTCATACATTTATGAATTGGATCGATGGAAAGCCTGTTGCAACTGGCCAATTAAAAGACCAGCTAACGGCCTTACAAGTCCGCCCCGAAGATTTAATATACCACGGCTATTTAACAACATTCCGTCGTACATTTACTGAAAATGAGCTAGAATATGTGTTAGATGAAAGTCATTATAATGGAATCGTGGACTATGAATTAGAATTAGAAGCTGTATCTTTTGCGAAAGGGGAAAAAGCTTTTGATGCATTATTACGTCAATATCATATACAAAAAAAAGCCCCAATTACAAAAATAGAACGTTTTTTTAACAGCTTGCCATCTGTCATTACGGAGGATGACCTATAACATAGATTGATTCGGGTTAAATACAGCGGAACATAACATAGCACCGCCTTTATCCGAGTATACTAACATGATTCATTACAACATGATGGAAAATTTTGTACACATATCCTATGAATCCTCACATACATTGTTCATAGGGGGCGACGTTTATATGAAACAAATTGTGCCACTTCTCCTTTTATGTTGTTGTATTCTACTTATTTTTGTTAACTTTTTAGCGTTTTTAGGTGTTTTTCCACCTATCATCACATTGCCACTTCTATTTATCGCTATTTATGCAACACTTCTCGCCTTTCTACCGACTTCAACAACTAAACAAACATGGATGCGAACACGAAAAAGATAAAGAAAAAACTGCTATCGTCAAAATTCGACTGTAGCAGTTTTCCATTTCGATTTATCTAAAATCTCTTGTTTCTTCCATAAATCTTGATGCGATTGCATAACCAACTAAAGATACGAACACAACAGCGAGTACGTTAAAGAACTTTTTCATTTTTACATTCCTCCTATGTTCTTTCAAAAATTAAAACGGACGAAGTTTTCCTTTTTTAAGTAAAGTTTTTGTTCCACCTAATAAGAATATAGAACGGTTGTCAACTACTTTTTTCATAGCTGCAGCAGATTTTCCTTTTAAAGATTTTCCATCAAATACACTAGCGATACCGTCTGTCACACCTAATGATGCAACTGTTCCACGGTCATGGAATACGAAATCTTCTAATGGGCCACCATGCACTAAAGCTTTGACGTTTCTAGCACATACATCTGCATGTTGCATAGCTGCTTGTGCAGTTGGCGGGAATGGGCGACCAGCCTTTTCATCCATTACCCAAGCACAGTCTCCTAATACGAACACATTATCAAAACCAGGTGCACGTAAATCACTATTAACTGTCACTTTTCCACGTGTTAATTCAAATCCAGATTCTCCTAAAACAGAGCTTCCAGTTACTCCACCAGTCCATACAATCGTTCCAGCTTTAATTTCTTCATTATCGTCACCAATGATGAAGCTATCTTCTGTACATTCGTTAATTGCTGCACCTAAGCGGAACTCTACTCCACGATCTGATAATGATTTCTTCGCATATTCTACTAAATCTTTATCGAACATCGGTAAAATAGATGGCATTGCTTCCACATTAATGATTCGTACTTTGCGACGATCAATATCATACTTTTTACATAATTGAGGTACACGCTCTACAAGTTCACCAATAAATTCGATTCCAGTAAATCCAGCTCCTCCAACTAAAATCGTTAAGTCAGAATCTTTACTATTTGGATTATTATTATATTGAGCAAATTTTAACTCAATATGTTCGCGGATTAAACGGCTTGATTCAATATCAACAATCGAAAATGCATTTTCAGCCATTCCTTTAATACCAAATGTGTTTGTTTCGAAACCTAAAGCGAATACTAAATAATCATAAGTAAGTTCGCCATTTTCTAATACTACACGTTGGTTTTCCGTATCAACTTTTTCTACTAAATCATAAATTAAACGTACACGGTTAGGATTAATTACATCGCTAATCATGAAGCGTGCCTGGTTAGGGTTAATCGTTCCTGCTGCCACCTCATGTAACCATGTTGACTCATAATGATAATTATGTTTGTTTACTAAAATAATATCTGCTTCTTCTGGTGTGAACAGTTTTGTTAATTCTTTTGTAGTTTTTAAACCTGCATAACCTGCTCCAAGCACTACAATTTTTGGTTTGCTATTCATTTATTACTCCACCTTCCATTTATTGTTTTGACATAAAGCATTTTTTATTCATATACGTACATTCAATCGTGAATTGTTGAACAATGTATATATTATACCAGTATCAGTCGAGAAAAAAAATCAATTTCTCCCATTTCTCACTTTTTATACTGGGCGAACAGTAATTTCATTTACATTCACATAGGATGGTTGGGAGATAGCATAATAAATCGCATTTGCTATGTCCGTCGGGTCTAATGGTTTCCGTTTTAATTCATATCCATCTATCAACCTCGTTTCGACCATTCCAGGGGAAATATTCGTTACACGTACCCCAGTATGTGCAAGTTCTTTTTCTAAACCAGCTGTGATGGCACGGACGGCAAATTTTGTTGCACTATATACCGTACTATTTTTTGTTACTTCTTGTCCAGATACAGAAGATACATTAATGATATGTCCTTGTTTCCGAGCGATCATACTATTAATGACTTCATTCGTTGTGTATAATATTCCTTTCACATTCACATCCACCATATCTTCCCAAGCTTCCACATTTCCATCCGTTACTTTTGCACTTAACATAAGTCCGGCATTATTGACGAGTATGTCTATGTCCCCAAAGGTCTCCATTCCTTGTTGAATCATTTTCTTCACACTGTTTGGATTGCTTACATCTGTTTGAACTGCTAAAGCTTTTCCTGGCCCTTGATTATTCAATATTTCTTCTAACTGTTGCAATGTTTCAAACGATCGTGCCGCAAGTATAACTTGAAAACCTTCTTGAACAAATTTTGTTGCAATTTCTTTTCCAATTCCACTACTTGCTCCAGTTACAACGACAGTTTGTAATTTCATTTGCCATTTCACCTCTATAAACAATCTATCATATATTGTAAACGAAAAACTACTCTTCTATCAATTGAAAACACGATTATTTTCCTCATCTTCTACATGAATAAGTAGTTGTCGATCAAAGAAATATAAATAACTCGCCTTTATCTCTTCTTGTAAAATTGTACTAATTGCTCGTTTATATAATAACACTTGTGTTTTATAACGGTTCTTCAACCTCGAAATCGTTTGTTCCGTTACTTCCTCATCGGTAATAGTATCTGTTTTATAGTCTAATATCATAAGCCCTTCCGGTGTCCGAATGATACAATCTACAACCCCTTGCAACATGACTTGTTCTTCTTGTTCACTTTTCCAATCTGGATATACTTCTGAAGCTTGCAATGCATAAGTAAATGGAACTTCTCGTTGTAATGTCGCCTCGTTTTCAATCATCGTTTCTGCAATTTCTGTCTGGAAAAACTGCTCAATCATTTCAATTGAAATGACATTTGCTTCTTTTTCGGTTAATTTTTCTTCATGGACAAGGTCATCGATACATGATACAATTTCATCCCGTGTCAGCTGCTTCGTAAACGGAATATGTTGCAACACTGTATGCATCGCAGTTCCAATCTCAGCTCTCGTTAATGTTTCTTCTTTCTGTAAAAAATTCGGTCGTTTCACTAATGGTGCCCTGAATGGTTGTAATAACCTTTGATCACTATACATATCAGCTGTTTCTTGGCGACGTTTAATTTCTGACACACTTTGCTTCGCACGGTGCATTGCTGCCTCTTCGTGTGCATATATAAACGTCAGTTTATTTTCGACCTCTTCAGCAAAATGGGATGCAACATTCGGTATTTCCTTCCACTGTTGAATAGCTTCTTTTAATGTCTCCTCAGAAACAACTTCTGCTTCTTCCATATTTAATAATTCATTCGCATCAATTATTTGGACATCCCACTTAGATTTATCTTTAAACATATCAAAGTCTTCATTCGCGGCTATTTCTTCCCCACGCAAAGCGGCACCATGTTCATGACGAATAACCGCCGGTGCAACCCAATCTAAATAAGACATCGCCTTTTTGCGTAACTGATTCGGTAAAATCCATTCAGGTTGTTCTACAACATTGCTCCACTTTTGTGCCTTTTTCTCAAATGATGCAACATTACCTATGAGTACTAACTTTTCCTTTGCTCTAGTCATCGCAACATATAAAACACGCATTTGTTCTGCTAATAACTTACGACGTGAAGCTTCTTTTAATGCAATATAATACAATGTCGGATATGTAATTCGCTTCACTGGATCAATAAACTTCGTTGCAAATCCATAGTCTTTATCTAAAATATATTTATAACGGATATCACTTAAATTAAATTGTGTATCCATCCCTCCAACAATGACGACAGGAAATTCTAACCCTTTACTCTTATGAATGGTCATAATACGAACAACATCTTCTTGCTCACTTAATGCACGAGCTTCCCCTAAATCTTTATTTTGTTCTTCCATTCTTTCAATAAATCGTAAAAAACGGAATAACCCACGGAAAGATGTAGCCTCATATGACTTTGCTCGATCATATAATGCACGTAAATTAGCTTGTCGTTGCCTTCCACCCGGTATACCACCGACAAAATCGTAATAACCTGTCACGCCAAAAATATGCCAAATCAAATCGGATAGGCCGTTTTCTTTCGCATACACTCGAAGCGCTTCTAACAACTGTAAAAACTGTCGCACTCGTTTACTTAATTCATCTGACTTTTTACTATATGTTTGTAACGAATCAAAATATGTTCCTTTTTTATTTTCTACCCGTATCGTCGTTAACTCATCTTCATCTAAACCGACTATCGGCGAACGTAATATGGAGACGAGCGGGATGTCTTGGTATGGATTATCAATAATCTTTAACATATTGACCATAATTTGAATTTCAATCGCTTCAAAATATCCAGCTTTAAGCTCCGCATGAACAGGAATACCTTGTTTCTTAAACTCATCCACAATAATCGGAGCATTCGTTAAGGAACGTAGTAAAATCACTATATCTCGATACTGAATCGGACGCTTTTGGTTCGTCTTTTTATCTACCACTTCAAACGGTTCACTATCTTTTTTACCAATCCACGTTTTAATTTTTTCCGCATATAATCTTGCTTCTAGTCGCCAAGCTTCTAGATCTTCTACATTTTCTCCTTCCTCCTGACGCTCTTCCGATGTTCCACGATCAATGATGAGTAATTCCGTTTCCGCTTCTTTTAAAGGAACTTCTTCATAGGACAAATTTCCATACACTAAAGATGCTTTATCGTCATATTCAATTTCACCTAAAGATTCATCTAAAATTTGTTTAAAAACAAAGTTTGTACTCGTTAATACTTCTTCTCGACTTCGAAAATTTTTGGCTAAATCAATACGTAATCCAGCCGTTTCATCTTCTTCATATTTTTTATATTTATCGATAAACAATGTCGGTTCTGCATGACGAAAACGATAAATACTTTGTTTCACATCGCCAACCATAAACATATTTCCGCCATTTTCTTCATCACTTACGACACGTAATATTGTTTCTTGTACAAGGTTAATATCTTGATATTCATCCACGAGCACTTCTTTAAACTGCTTTTGAAACTGTAAAGCTACATCTGATGGAACGACAGTTGTTCCATCTATTTTTTCGGTTAAAATCGCTAAACAAAAATGTTCTAAATCTGAGAAATCAACAATGGCCTTTTCTTTTTTTATTGCTGTAAATCGCTCACTAAATTGTAGAACGAGGGAGACAAGTTCCTCCATTGCTGGATATAATCGTCTCATATCTTCCATATGCCCTGCTAAATTTCGGCTAAACCATTCTTTCTTTAAGTCATTCCATGCTTCCCTATACTTTTTACGTATCGCTTGTACAAGTGCTTTTTTGTCTTCATTACATTCCATTTTTTTCCTAGATAAATTAGCAAAAGTCTCAGACTGAGCAAAAGATTGTATTTCATCCCAACGATCGCATTTTTCCATCACTTGTTGAAAGAAAGTAATATCGCTTTCTAATGCATCCACATACGTATATGGCCCATCACTTTCGCGCGCAATTTGAAGTGCCCGCTCTGCTTCTTCCATGAAAGACTGTGCTGTGTCCGCCACTTCTTCTTTCAAAATTTGTAACCAAGTGATTGATTTTTCATCTATATCTGTTGCTACATCATATGTCGCACAAACATCCCGAAGCCATTTTTCTGGTTGTGGATGTTGCATGGCAAAAGTATACAATTTTAAAATTAGCTGTTCTACTTCGATATCACTACGATCACTAGAAAACATATCAATCACACGATAAAATGCATCGACTTCTTCAATATGTTGTCCATATGCCTCTTCAAACATTTCTTCTATTACTTCTTGTTTAATTAATTCCATTTCCATCTCATCTGCAATTCGAAACGATGGATCCACGTCAATCAGATAGGCATATTGACGAACAATTTGCGTACAAAAGGAGTGTAATGTCGATATGGATGCACGTTGTAACAACGATAATTGTTTTTTTAAATGGTATGAAGTCGGATCCTTGGCAATTGTTTTTTCTAACGCAGCTCCAATACGATTACGCATCTCTTCTGCAGCTGCATTTGTAAATGTCGCAACTAACATTTCATCGATATGGAATGGATCTGTGTCATCGATCAATTTTTGTATAATCCGTTCTACAAGTACAGCAGTTTTTCCCGATCCAGCTGCAGCAGCAACAAGAATATTAGAACCTTTACGATCAATTGCCGCTTGTTGTTCTTTCGTCCAAGAAACCATTTTATTCCTCCTTTCCTTTTTGTTGCATCTGTAAAATAATTTCTTCGTCTTGCATCGGTGTCAACGTACGGAAATTATTTTCTTTTAAAATTGGATCAAACTGACAAATAGATTTGAACGAACAAAATGTACATGCATGCTGATTTTTATGTTCATATGGATTTAACAAAACTTCTCCAGATGTAATGCGAATACCTGCATCACGAATTAAGGAATAGATATGGGATTGCAGTAGTGTAAAGGTTTCTTCATTCGCAACACTTGATTTTGAATATAAACCATCCTTCTTAAATCCAACTGGAATAATGTCACTCCATCCAGTTGATGTAAATTGGTCCATTTCCCTTGCGACCGCATCATTATTCGATACATACCCTTTCATCTTGTATTGCTTAAATAGTTCGTCTGCAATTTTTTCATCCTCTAAATTTCCTTCTGTTTGCAACATCGCATCATGCACATGAAAATATAAAACACCTCCTGGCGAGGCTTTCATTCCTAGCCATTGTTCAGCCTGTGATAATACGACATGTAAATAGGTGAGCATTTGTAATGCCAATCCGTAATATACATCGAATAAATCAAGCTTTCGGTCACTTGATTTATAATCAATGATTCGTAAATATAATTGTTCGTTTATTTTAGCTTGATCTACCCTATCAATTCGGCCACGTAATTGTAATGTATAGCCATTAGAAAGCGGGATAGTTAATGGTGCTAATGGTTGTCTTTCTCCAAATGCTAACTCTACCCCGACAGGTGAAAAACCACTCGCTCGGGCTTGTTCACTTAAAATATATGTTGCCCTTGCAACGACATCACGTAATTTTTGGGTCATATATTTATAACGATTCGAACTTGTCAAAATCTGATGTTGCAATAATGGTGCCAAATGATGGATCGACTCATCGGCATACCGTTCGGCTTCTTCCCGTGTAATTGTTCCAAAGTCTTTTCCTTCTCGCTGTACCCATTCTGTAATCGTTTTTAATGCCTCATGAAATAGTTGTCCGATATCTGGTGCTTCTAGTTTATAAGTACGCCGTTCTGATACGTCTAAACTATATTGTACAAAATGTTGATAAGAACAACGATACATCATTTCTAATCGTGAGACACTCGTATGAATTTGTTTATCGTACAATTTTTGAACTGTTTTCTTTGCTAATGGTTTCGGTTTATTTTCAAAATATAAACTTTGTAACACATTATATGTCACACTATGTTTCTCTTCATTTCGAATATACCAATTTAAAACATTCCACCATGTATCTTCCATGGAGTATCCACGTAAATAACGCGACAATTGTACGGTTAAAGGGGCACGTGTCATTTCTTTCGTCGTAATAAATCTTGTCGCATCTGATAGCTCATCTGGTTCCATTAATAATTCTGTTTGAATAGACGGGAAGAACTGTTTCATCCGCTGGATAAGTGGGGACGGCGTTTTAGTCTTTCCTTCACTATCTGCGATAACATAACTTAGCGATAAATAATCGGTCGCTTTTGTACAAGCTAAATACATATAAAATGTATCATCTAATAAAACACGACGATTACTTTCAGCTAATTTCATACCAAACTGTTTTAAAAACTCCCGTTCTTGTTCATTGATCATTCCATCGACAGCTGGTTTCATCGGCCATACACCTTCATTCACACCTAGAAGAAAAGCACATTTTTTATCTTCCATACGTGAATGGTCAATCGACCCTACAATTATATGGTCCATCGTCGGTGGAACATGGGCAAATTCTAAGGACTCAATTCCTGCTTCTAACACTTTCTGGAAACTCGTTACATCCATTTTTTCATTTCCAACTAACTCCACAAATTCGTCCAATAATTGCATAAACCCATTCCAAACTTGCTCTTCTTCCCGACCTTTTTCAATTTTACCTTCTAAATCAAAAGCTTCTCTAGCACGTTCTAACTGTGTCGGAATATGTAATCTCTCTAACAATGCATATATTTCTGTACATTTCTCTTCAATTGTTTCTGCACGTCGAATCGCTTCATCAAAACGGAATAACGCTTGCACCACTTGATTACGATATGCATTGATTTCAATTTGGAACTGTATATCTTTATCTGTTTTTTTAGCCTTGTCCATGCCATAAAAACGACGATATTCCCACGGTTCTTCTTGTATCCATTGTCTCTTTTGTCGTATCCCATATTCTAAACAATAATTTTCTAACTGATCAATCGCATCGACAGTTAATGGATATTCTTCATCTGTCGGCTCTATGAACCCTGTCTTTAAAAGACGAAATATCGCATCATAACGCCAATTCGTTTGCACGACATCAAATAAAGAACGAATGAATTCAATAAATGGATGATTTAACATCGTTCGTTTTTCATCAATGAAGAAAGGTATATTAAAATCTGTAAATAAAGTTTGAATTAAATCATTGTACGTATCTGATTCTCGGTGAAAAATAACGATATCACGGTAACGGTATTTTTCATCACGGACAAGACGAAGAATCTCTTGTATCATCCCTTCTACTTCCGCCCTAGGGTGTACCGCTTCTCGCAAACGAATTGGACATTCCTCTTCTACGTCCAGCGCTGGTGCAGGGCGATCATCAAAACATTGTTCCAAATGATACATATATGGACGATGTTGAAAAATCCCCTGTTCATGAGATAACACAATTGGATCATTCATTTGGATAGATTCTGCATCCGCTAATTGTGATAAATGATGATATGTTTCTACCGTTTGATAAAATAAATCAAGTTCATCTACTTGATCATGAATAGACTCCTCATCAACAGTTAATGCAATCGTTACTTCTTCACACACATGTAATAATTGACGGATAATTTCTAATTCCTTTGGTGAAAATCGGAAGAAACCGTTTATATAAATACGTGCACCTCGTAAAGACGGAGTATGCTCAATTTTATCTGCTAGCAATTGCAATCGATCTTCACCATCGATATATTTTTGTTGCAACAACGCTTGTAATTGCGCATAAATAAAATGAATATCTGTTAGTTTATTTGTTAATGCTTCATTTTGTGTCGTAAACGCTATTTGCTCATATAACATTTCTGGTGTAATACAATGACGTTTTAATTCCGTTATCATTCCTTCTAACTCTTGAATAAAGCCATGTTTATCAACTGCTTTTTGAAACATTAAAAATCGTTCTGTACGATCCTCAATAATTTTCCGCAACATCATTTGCGTCCCAGTCGAAGTAATAAATTGTTTCGTACTACCTCCAGTTTCCTGTAAAACACGAAAAGCAAGACGTGAAAAATTCACGACTTGCGCTCGAATACTACCCTTTATATTGTCATCTTGTAATAATGTATATTCTTCTTGGAACGTCATCTGCTCTGGTACGATATAATAAATTGGCTTTCCTTCTGGATTTTGTTGTAAAGTTTCTTTTATTTGCTTTAAAATATAAGCACTTTTATTCGTACCCGATCGCCCGATAAGCATCGTTAATGACATAAGTGACATCCTCCCATACATTATTTGTTTTTATATTTTAACATGATATTTTCAATTCGTTTTCCAACTATCCAGAACAATCCAATACAAATGGTAATAATAATTGTTTTCACGGGATTTTCAGCAAACTCTCTTAAACTAGATCCGACATATGCAATAGAAAAAATCATGACAGACTTTCCTAATAAAACTGCAAGAACAAATTGTTGTTTGCTAACATTGGACAATGCAGCTACAACATTAATCACAGAAGACGGTGAAAATGGAAAACAGAGCAAAATAAATAATGGTCCAAATCCATGACGGTCCACCCATTCCGTAACGTATGATACTTGTTTATTCGCCTTTAGCTTTTGAAAAAGCTTCCTTTGGCTAAAAGTACGAATAATTAAAAAAACCGCCATCGAACCAAATGCTGAACCTATCCACGAATATAAAAAACCTTTTAATAAACCGTATGCAACACTATTTGCCATCACAAATGCAATTAAAGGTAAAAATGGCAAAAATGCTTCGATAAATGGTAATAAAACACCTGGTAAAGGGCCTAATTTTTCATATTTGTCTATTAGTTCTATCACTTTTTCTAATAATTCATTTGCGTTTTCCATTGTAAAAATTGACCAAATGTACAAATCATCCGACTCCCGTGAAAGCAAATCTTGTTCGCCCTATTTTCATTCAATTTTTATTCCTATGTCTTATTCTATTTTACATGAAAATGTCAGTTTTGTTCAGTAAAAGATACAGCAAAAATTCTTTAAAATGCTTGTGGTTCACTGTTCATGCGATTTTCCAATGAATAACGAAACTGTGCTGTTCGATTTAATTGATTGACCATGGAGCCATACGATACTTCTAAAGTGATACGTTCCCCATTATGAAAAATAATTTCCGAACGATTATATTCTTTCCTGATGATTTCTTTAATATGTGAATGTGACAACCATGAGCAATTTTCATTGGAAGGTGATGCGGTGGGAAAAAAATAAATTCCACTCATCGGATCAATCGCAATTGGTGCTTTATGTGTAATATTACTAATATCTCTTGTTCCTTCTAAACGACCTTTTAATGAACTTCCGAAATATTTGCAAGCATGGTCAATAATTTTTATTGGGGTTTCATAAACGAGGCAATCACGTTCTTCTTCCAGTATGTAAGTTGTGTGGTTGCCTGTTTCATCTTTACTTCTTAAAACAGCCATTGTAAACGGGGTAATTTCATATAGTTCCTTTTCCTTATTACTCACTTTCTTTTTCTCCTTTCCAAACAAAAAAATAGGGCTTATTCAGTAATATAACAGAACTTTCTTAAAAAACAAGTCCTATTATCTGAATTTTCAATTAGGTCTTATCGTTCACTTATGTAAAAAAATCGTTTTTTCTAACGATTCCATAAGAAAAATGACATTTTACTTCATTCCGAAAGATAAAACATATTATTTCGACATAAAAAAATGATGAAAAATGCAATTTTCATTTTTCATCATTTTTACCATATATTCTCTTTTTCAAACTTTAATATACTAACTCAACAAAATCTTCCACTGTTATTTTTCCTAAGTAATGTGGAATATCCATCGTTGATAATGCTTCTTTTACTGCTTGTTTATCATGTCTCACACCGATTAGTTTTTGTTCGACATCTGCCACATTACCAATACCAAAGAAATCACCATAAATTTTACAATTTTCAATGATCCCTTTTTTCACGTTTAAACGAACATCTAATAAACCAGATGGGAATTTATGACGTGCTTTTACATTATATGCTGGAGATCGTCCATAGTTCCATTCCCATTTTTGATAACGTTCTTCTGATATTTTATAGACATTTTCCCAATCGGCTTCTGTTAACTCATAACGTGGTACCTGTGCCACATCCTCCACGTCAAAAATAGAGCATAATATTAATTCTTTAAACTGTTCCATTGTAATTTTTTCTTCCAAATGGTCGATAATATTTGTCACTCGGCTTCGAATCGATTTAATTCCTTTCGATTCAATTTTTTCCTTGCTTACATTTAAGGCGCTGACAACATGTTCAATTTCCGAATCAAACATTAATGTTCCATGACTGAACATGCGACCTCGCGTTAAAAATTGTGCATTACCTGAAAATTTCTTCCCCTCGATTAATAAATCATTTCGACCAATTAATTCTGCTGGTACTCCTACACTATTTAATGCTTTAACAATTGGTTCGGTAAATTTAGCGAAATTATGGAAACTGTCCCCATCATCTTTCGTAATGAAACTATAATTTAAATTTCCTTCATCATGATAAACAGCGCCGCCTCCAGATAAACGTCGAACGACTTTAATATTATTTTCCTCGACATAATCTGTATTTACTTCTTCTAATGTATTTTGATTTTTCCCAATTATAATGGAAGGTGCATTGATATAAAATAATAAAAACGTATCTTTTTCTCCGAAGTTTTGTAGTACATATTCTTCCAAAGCCAAGTTGATCATTGGATCTGTAATTCCTTTATTATCAATAAATTTCATGAACATCTACTCCTTTTCCCAAATTAACCCCTCTTTAGCTAATTGTATTTTACCATTAAATTGTTCTTTTGTTTCATTTAACAACTGTGAATGATGACCGGAATGCGGTAAATGAGTTAAAATTACCTCTTTAACGTCTGCTTTATTTGCAATATGCCCAACCTCTTCACTTGTCATATGACCTGCTGCCGTTCCATCTTGTCCTTTATAATAATTACATTCCGATAAAAGTAAGTCTGCGCCTTTAGAAAATTTAATCCATTCATCTTGATATGCAGAATCACCCGTATACACGATTGTACTCATTCCATCTGTTATTCTCATACCAAAACACGGTACGGGATGTTTGGTCCGTAAAAAACGAATAAAAAACGGGCCTATTTTTAAAGCATTGTTTGGATCATATTCAACTGCTTCCGTATAATCATCGTCTAAACGGCGAAATTCTAATGGATTTTCACGATGACCATAAATTTTCACTTTCTTACTTTGACCTGTTATATAGGACTGTACTAGCAAGATGTGTTGTAATACACCTATATCCGCTACATGATCTGCATGATAGTGTGACAGTATAACAGCATCTAATTCTAATACATTTGTATATTTTTGTAGTTTACTTAATGCACCACTTCCAAAATCTAACGCGAGTTTATACCCGTCTTTTTCAAGTAAATAGCATGCTGAAGCCTCATCTACACCGGGATATCCACCCCAATAACCAATAATTGTTAGCCTCATATAAAACACCTCTTTTTCTACATGTAATGTAACACAATAAAAAATTATTAAAAAAATTAAAAAATGTTGTAAAACAGGGTTGACTTCCAAACATCTGTTATAGTACAATAAATTTAACAAATTGATAAACAATGATTTACGAAATATTTCCAAAATTCGAGGAGGAAACAACAATGATGAATGTATTAGATTTTTTTAGAAACTTACCTAAGAAGGTATGTTCACAGTGTGGATTCGAAATGGTTGAACAAGCTGACTGTTATGGCAATGTATGTGATGAGTGTAATCACCCAGCTAAATAACAAGTACTTGAAAAATCATTTTAATCATATTTTATAGTCTATTCAAAAGTAAGACTTCCTTTCCTATTGGAGCAACTATGTATATAGTTGCTCATTTTTTTATGTAACAGACTAGTACAGCCACACGCTCTTATTGTTTATTTTAACATATTATAACAAATCAAATTAAAAACGAGGCCGTAAATGAATATCTTTATCTTCAAAGACATCCATTTTTCAACCTCGTTATACATTAAAATGTAATTTTAACACGGTTTGATTTTTCACCTTCACGATCTGTTAATGTATCGTAAGGGACAACATAATAAGAACTACCATCAAATAAAGAGAATTTATCTATCGTAAATTCATTTTCTCCGATAACCTCTCCTATTTTTTGTACTTTATCATTTTTTTGTTCATAAATTCGATAGACAATACGATCATCTTCCGTCTTTGACCAAGTTAACTTCCCTTTCATCACTTTAAATCCACCAAATGTATGAGAACCTTTTAAATCTGTTATAACAGGTAATTGAATGGACTCTTCTAACGCATCGACCTTTTCTGGTTTGATAAAGGCTGCCTCTAATGACTGCTGTTCATTTAATCTAGTTAAAATTGTTTTCGTCATTACAGTTGGATAAGAACTACCACCAAATAAATAATTTCCCTCTTCAGAAATATCATCATATCCCATCCATAAAGCTGTAACATATTCTGGTGTCATCCCAACAAACCAAGCATCTTTCGTTTGCCCTTCATGTTTCGGATGTTGTGTAGAACCTGTTTTCCCAGCTAATTCATTCGGATAGTATCCAGATTGCGCTGTTCCGTTCGTTACAACAGCTTTCATAATCTCCAACATATTCCATGCTACTTGTTCAGAAAATACTTCTGTTTCATCATAATATTCTGTCAGCATTTCATTTCCGTATAAATCATGAATGTCAATAACCGCATGTGCTTCAATAGATCTTCCATTATTTGTGAATGTTCGGTATCCTTGCACCATTTCTTTTAATGTAATTCCATTTTCTAAGCCACCTAAAGCGATACGTAAATTTTTATCTTTAAATTCTATTCCCATTTTCTCTAAATAACTTTTTCCATAGTCAACTCCTATTTGATCTAGCAACCAAACAGCTGAGGTATTTTTTGATTGTACTAACGCATCATACAAACTAACTTCCCCATTATATACCTCATCCGCATTACGAACGGGTTTTCCTTCCCATTCTTTCATTTCATCTTCTAACATCGAAAATGGCGTGTAATCTCCCGTCTCAAGCGCGGGACCATATACGGCTAATGGTTTCATCGTTGACCCTGGTTGTCCAACTCGTTCTATAGCTCGGTTATGTTGTGAAGATTGATAGTTCCTTCCACCAATTGCCGCTGCAATTTGGCCTGTTTCTCCTTCCATCATTAAAAATGCCCCTTCGACATTTTTCATACTATTTCCCGGGAAATACGTATCTTGTTGAAATTCCTCAAATGCTATATTTTGCGCTTCTTTGTTGATTCCTGTTCTAATACGATATTGGGTTGCTTTTAAATCTTCTAAAGTTAATCCATATTCTTCTTCGACCTCTTGAATAACTAAATCAACATACGCCTCATATGCAGGATTTGTTTTGCGTTCCGTAATTTGTAAATTAATCCCTTTTGCTTTCGCTTCTTCTGCTTCTTCTACTGTAATTAGCTGTAAGTCTGCCATCGTTTGTAATACGATATCCCGACGATCTTTTGCCTTATCTGGGTGATCAATCGGTGAATAGCCATTTGGGCCTTTCACCATTCCTGCTAATAATGCACCTTCTTCTAAATTTAAATCTTGGACAGATTTATTAAAATATTTATTTGCGGCAGCTTCTATTCCATAACGACCTTGCCCGAAGTAAATAACGTTTAAGTACATTTCGAATATTTCATCTTTCGTATACTCACGTTCTAAATAAAGGGAAATCATTCCTTCTTTTACTTTTCGATACCATGATTTGTCGTTCGTTAAAAATAAATTTTTTGCCAATTGTTGTGTGATTGTACTTCCACCTTCTGCCTTACTACGTGTAAGAATATCACGGTATAATGCACGGCCAATCGAACGCATATCGACTCCATTATGTTCATAAAAACGTTTATCTTCAATCGCTAAAAATGCATTTTGAACATGTTCAGGTATTTCTTCTAGTTCTACTGGCAAACGATATTCATCATACAGATACCAAAAGACCTCTCCATCTTCTGTTTCAATTGTTGTCGGTGGGCTAACAAACAATTTTTTCTCGTCTACAAACATCTTTCCACCATAAAGCAATGTCGTATATCCAATTAATAAAAGTAAAAAAACAGAACCAGCAAAAACTGCCATTTTTTTAATTGTAAAAAATTTGCGACGTTTGGAAGATGTTTGATCAGTTTCTTCCACTTCATCGATGTCATCTATTTCAATACTTTCTATTTCTTCTTTCTCGTTATGGTATTTATCCATTCGTGTTTTACGAGCAATCGTTTCTTTTTCCATTGTTTTAAACTTACGAGATGGTCGGTATATTTTTGTTTCATCTATTGCATGATTTGTCGTTTCTTCTTCTGTCGTTGTAAAAAAATCTCTAATTATAGTGAAGAAAGTCCGCTTTTCTTCCTTTTCATGACGGTCAGAACGTCTTTTTCTTTCAGACTGTCCATTATTATTTTTCATTTCATCACCTCAAATTGACCATCGATATTCAGTTTCCTTTTATATTATACGATATTACCATGTATAATGGGTAATAACGACATCTTTTTCATACAATTGTACAAAATATATAGGAAGGAGGATATATTTATGTGGGGATTTATGACAACGGGTACCATTTCATTTTTAAAACAATTAACTAAAAAGCATGAAACCATCGATTTTTCTTTCTTGAAAGGCGGAGGGGCTACACTTGTATATTATGAGAGTAATAAAAAGAAAAGTGTATTCGTCTCAGGTAGGGTGTACAAAATTTTATATGACTTTAAAACACTCAAACGAAATGGTTTTGTCGTTATGGACCATATTCCAGTCGTTGACGATGCGAAAGACATATTTGAAAATAAAGTAAAGGAATTTTTGCCTACGTTAACCCGTGCCTATGGAATACAAACCATTCGATTTTTCAAACCCGAAAAAAGTGATACTTACTGTATTATGACACAATGGAAATCAGAAGATGCATACGAAACCTTTTTGCAGTCATCTATGCATGATTTTTACGAAGAAGCGACATTAGCAAGACATCCGGCTTATTTTGCTGAACGACCATTTACTTCCACGTATTATATGCTCAAAGAAGAAGAATAAAAACAAATCGGTTCTTGTCTATGACATAAAAAGACAAGAACCGATTTCGTTAGTTTAATACATATGTTTCAAAGAAATTTTCATATGCTTCTTCGGCATTTTCAGGTAACCCTTCCACTCTAGCTACCTCTTCTCCATTTTCATAATGAATTAATGTTGGAGTACCTTGAATATCATAATAATCCATTTTATCGTACTCTAATAAATTCAATTTCTTCATATCGACACCTAAGTCATCCGCTAATGGAGAAACAATTGGTGTAGCCTGTTGGCAATAAGAGCAAGTTGGGCTAAAGTAATATACTGTAACAGATTCATCATTATCCAATTTTTCATCTAAATCATCAGGGACAATAATGTTTTGATAGTTTGGATCATCTAATAAATCTACAGTTGGTTGTTGTAAATTTGTTTTATCGTATGGATTATTATCTTCAATCGTTTGTTTATTTTTCATATTAGTCACTAACATTAATCCTGCAAATAAGACAACGATAACGACTACAATCAGTATCATTTTATTTCTCATTCTATTTTCCTCCCTAATCTTTCACCCTTGAATTCATCACTTATTTCGAACGTAATATGAAAATATGTAATACAAAAATAATAATAAATGCAGTTCCAGCTAAAAATGGAATTGTAATAAATCCAAAATAGTTTACATATTGTAAGTTACACGGGATTTCTCCACACATTCCTCCAGCTTCTTGTAGAAACGACAATTTTTGTACCCCATAATGATAGACGGAAACAAGTATACCAATTCCACTTAAAATAAGGCCAGGCAATGCAATATCCATATTTTTCTTCCATAATGCAACACCATATATAACAACTAATGGATACATAATAATACGCTGTATCCAACAAAGTTCACACGGTATGTACCCCATTATTTCGGAATAAAACAAACTTCCAAACATTGCAACTAAAGCCTGAATCCAAATAAGTGTTAATATATTTTCTACTTTTTTTGGTCCATTCATTTGCTTCTCCTTTTTTATTGTCATTAATTCTATCGTAATTATAAAATATAATATTTTTATTTACAATTAGTTGATTTCAACAAACTTGTGTCTATTATAAAATGCTCATCAATTGTTCATAATTAAAAAATATGAGGTAAAAGTTTACCTCATATTTTCATTAACTAGCCTGTGTAATTTTTAATTGAATTGTTTTTTTTACTTCTTTCAATTGTTCTTCTGTTAATGGTACTAGTGGTAATCGTACCCCTCCAACAGATACACCGTTCATATTTAATACTGCTTTTAATGGTGTTGGACTTGGTGCTGAAAACAATGCTTTAAATACTGGTAATAATTGACGGTGAATTGCACCAGCTTCTTTGACATTCCCAGCATGGAACGCTTCAATCATTTGTTTCATTTCATTTCCGACAATATGTGCCCCTACAGACACGATACCTACCCCACCAATCGCTAACACTGGTAATGTTAAGCTGTCATCTCCACTATAAAGTGAGAAATCATCTGCCGTTCGCTCAATAATTTCTGCCATTGCATCTAAGTTTCCACTCGCTTCTTTGACACAGACGATGTTATCAACTTCTGATAGGCGAACGATTGTATCAACATCAATATTGACAGCTGTTCTTCCTGGAATATTGTATAACATTACTGGTAATGACGTCGCATCAGCGATTGTTTTAAAATGCATGTATAAACCTTCTTGAGATGGTTTATTATAATATGGCGAAACGAGCATAATACCATCTACACCACATTTTTCTGCTTCTTTCGTTAATGCAATAGATTCACTCGTATTATTCGATCCTGTTCCAGCAATAACCGTTAAACGTCCTTTTGCCTCATTCACAACAAATTCAAATAACTGAATTTTTTCCTCTGTAGAAAGTGTGGGACTTTCCCCTGTTGTTCCTGCAACAACTACGGCATCTGTACCATTATTTGCTAAATGATCGAGCAAATTTTTCGTCGCCGGAAAATCTATGTTCCCCTCTTCATTAAACGGCGTTACCATTGCTGTAATTACTTGACCAAAATTCATTTTCCTCACCCTTTTATGATATTTAACATATAAGGCTAATCTTATACAGCTACAGCGTTTTAAAGATAAAAAAACAACAACGACGGCTCGCTGTTGCATAGACATTTATATATACTAATACATATAACAATATGTCTGCAAGATAGCCCTCCATATAGTTTCCTATATGACAGTTCTACACTTATTCAATGTAGACCCAACTATTCAAACAATGAGGTTTTGAATAATTTCGGCAAATTCCCCTTTCCATAATAATCATTAGAGCTCATTCTCTTCCTACTATGTACTCTTGGTTTTTGCTCCTCCATACTCACTTACAATCGTGAACGTAGAATATGTTTTCTTATTATGTACTATAACAAAAACTATACTAGTTTGCAATAGTTTCTTGTAGGATTCATCTTTTGTACAAATCATATGAAAAAGCACTAATTATATCTATGTCGATATGGAATTGAAAAAGATAAACAATCCATTATTGAATAAGTATCATTGCCTATATTACATCATTACAACAACGCAAACAGCACAAATCTGTATATCGGCATTTTCATTTCCTCCATGTTATAATAGTAAAATATTAGGAGGGGATACGTATGTTACAACAGATATTTAAAAAAATTGATGAACATTATGAAGAAATGATTGAGATTCGTCGCTATTTACATAGGCACCCCGAACTCTCTTTTCACGAGAAGGAAACTGCTAAATATATCGCTCAATATTATGAAGATTTACACATTCCTTATGAAACAAATATTGGTGGCAATGGTGTCATTGCAACATTAAAAGGAAAACATCCAGGAAAAACAATAGCTTTACGTGCAGACTTTGATGCCCTACCAATTCAAGATCAAAAAGATGTGCCTTATAAATCGACCGTACCAGGTGTCATGCATGCTTGTGGACATGATGGGCATACTGCAACCCTATTAGTTTTAGCAAAAGTGATGCAACAATTCCAAGAAGATATACATGGTACGATTGTCTTTTTACACCAACACGCGGAAGAAATAACGCCAGGTGGAGCAAAACCAATCGTGGAATCGTGTGCTATTGATCATGTCGATAAAGTTTTTGGGAACCATTTATGGGCTACGACTCCTTTAGGTACATTACAAACACGACCAGGCGTATTCATGGCTGGGACAGATAAATTTGAAATAACCGTTAAAGGAAAAGGGGGACATGGTGCATATCCACACGAAACAAAAGACGCTTTATTAATCGGTGCAGAAATCGTTAGCCAACTACAAAATATTATTAGTCGAAGAATAAGTCCACTCGAAACTGCGGTCATCACAGTAGGAAGTTTCCAAGCAGGAAATTCCTTTAATGTTATTGCGGATGAAGCGACATTAGTTGGTACTGTACGTTATTTAGATGAAGCTGTACAAACAGTTGTAAAAAGGGAAATCACACAAGTTGTAAAAGGAATTTGTCTAGCAAATAATGCCGACTACGACGTAAATTACAGTGAAGGGTACCCACCTGTCGTCAATCACGAAGAAGATGTAGCAACGCTATTTAAAGCGAGTGAACAAATTCCAGAAATTAAAGAAAAATATGTTTCGGATGCTCAAATGGGTGGAGAAGATTTTGCCTATTATGTTCGAAAAAAAGAAGGAGTATTTTTCTTTACAGGTGCATTGAAAGAAGGTCATGCCTATCCACATCATCATCCTATGTTCGACTTTGATGAACGTGCAATGCCAATTGCCGCAAAAACATTTATTAGTGCCTACTTTGAATCCCAAAAATAAAAGAATGGTATGTGTACGGTCCAATAAACCGTCTACACATACCATTTTTATTTATTCAATCGCTTCTCAATATACATCGAATGAAATAAGTAATTAAACAATAGCCCTAGCGCAAACATAAATAACGCTAATTGATATTCCATCATCGCAACAAAGACGAGCGTAAACACCATCGTTTGTGCAATCGTTAAATTGGATGAAAAGGCAATATACCGCTTCTTCTTTTCTTTTTGATTAACTGGATAAATGTCTAACCACATACTCGTTTGATGGTGATAGTACAAAGAAACCATTTGAAAAATCGCCATATAAATAAAAAGCAATCCAAATAAAATTTTTAATATATCGTTCGGAATAAATAGAATAAATAGCGTTCCGATAACGATTAATCGAATGTACATATTTAAATAATCACTACTACGAATAAATGTTAGACGATACAAATAGTCATATGTTTTCGTTTGTGAAAATGAAAGCTGTTTTTCCACTATATTCGTAAGGAATCGTCGCTTTTTCATTCGTTTTGTCATTTGTGGAGCTTCCGCAAACATACTAACAAAACGATAAAATTGTGCCAAACGATACTTATCATTTTCAATTAATACGTCCCAAGCTAATCCTTGTTGTTTCTTTAATGTCATCGTATTTTTTAAAAAGACGATACTTAAAAATACAATAAAGACGATCGCAAGGTAACTACTAGTAAGCAAGAAGTAAAAGAAACTTATACTAATAAGTGTACGGAGCACGATATCTTGTTTTCTAAAAAACGCATCATGACTTCGTAACATATACCAGTTCATCCACATATGTACCGCTTTTAAAAAGAGCACAACCCAAATTAAAATACCGTACTGTGTTAACCCTTTTTCCGGGTAAATATGGGTATATAATGGACCGATGGCAACGGCTGCAAATAAAACGATATATAGTTGAAAAAAGTAATTATATAAAAAGGTTCGTTTAAAATAAGGTGTCATTGCTCGTTCTTTTACAATGATGAAAACTTTATCCGGCTCTTTAAGAAAAAATTGTAATGGATTATACGTGACGACAATGCCAAATACAACTGCCATCACGATAGTCGGAATAAGCGGGTCTTTGATGTGCTCAATCATTTGTTGATAATAGACCGAAACCGTCACTAATATAAAAATGAGCGCAATCATAAAATGCCCATTAAAAATATAACGCAAGTAACGATTTAATAACTTCATATGTTCTTTGAAACGCTCTTGAAACAGTTCTTTTGCATTAAACATTGTTCTCTTCCTTTGTTAACTGGATATAAATATCATCTAATGTCGCACCAGGCATCGAAAAGTCTCTTTGAAGTTCTGCTAACGTTCCATTTGCACGAATTTTTCCTTCATGAATAATCACAAATCGATCACAATATTGTTGTGCCGTCGCTAAAATATGTGTGGACATTAATACTCCCGCACCATTATTTTTCATTTTTTCAATCCATTCTAAATAAGCTTGAATTCCTAAAGGATCCAGTCCAACGAATGGTTCATCGACGATATATAATGCTGGCTCTATTAAAAAAGCACACATAATCATTACTTTTTGTCGCATCCCTTTAGAAAAGTGAACAGGAAACCAATGTAAATGTCTTTCCATACGAAACGCCTTTAATAAATTTGGCAATCTTTGCTCAAAATCTTCTTCCGAAATGTCATATGCCATCGCGGTTAATCGTAAATGCTCATGCAAAGTTAATTCGTCATACAAAATTGGCTGTTCCGGAATATACGCTAATTGTTTCCGATAATTTTCTTCATTATCTTTAAATGTATGTCCATTAATTTTAATAGACCCTGATTTCGGTTGCATTAAACCGATCACATGTTTAATTGTCGTACTTTTTCCAGCACCATTTAAACCAATTAAACCGACAATTTCATTTTTATGTACAGTAAATGATATATTTTGTAACACATTTTTATTCGTGTATCCACCAATTACTTGTTCAATCTGTAGCAATGGTTGCATCCATCATACCTCCAATTCAGGATTATCGATCATTTAAATCTAATACTAGTATATAGTATTTTCACTTTCGTTGTATAATGATACAACAATCGTTCACAATATGAATAAACTTTTCCAATGAATGAACACAACCTCCAATAGAATACACGAATCATACATATACTTGTTCGTATGTTTATGTTAAAATAAACGTACGATTACTAAACGTTGGAGGTTGTTGAATATGAAACATGATGATTGCCTATTTTGTAAAATAATTGCAGGTGAAATTCCTTCTGCAAAAGTGTATGAAGATGAAAATGTATATGCTTTTCTTGATATTAGTCAAGTAACAACTGGTCACACATTAGTAATACCTAAAATACATACGGTCGATATTTATGAGATGGATGAAAATGTTGCATCAAACATCTTCACATCTGTTCCAAAAATTGCTAGAGCGATGAAAACAACATTTAAACCAGCTGGATTAAATATTTTAAACAACAATGAGGTTGCGGCTGGTCAATCTGTATTTCATTTCCATTTACACTTGATTCCACGTTATAATAAAGATGATGGTTTCAATGCAAAATGGATCACGAGAAATGATGAATTTTCACAAGAAGAACTTCAAGATATGGCGAACAATATCGCAAAAGAAATAGAATAAACTTTAATATGAAGGAGTCGATGTCATTATGTCGAACGGAAAGTCAATTATTACAGGTTTTATTGTAGGTGGCGTCATTAGTGCAGCAACAGCATTATTAGTCACACCTACTTCAGGAAGAGAATTACGTCAACAAATAAAAGAACAAGGCTTAGAATGGAAAAATACGGTGGATGACATTATCCAAGATGGTTTACGTTTAAAAGACCAAATTGCAAAAACTTCTAAAGAAGGTGTTGCATTAATTAACGAGCTAACAGAAGAAATGAAAACATCCATTGAAGAATGGAAAGAAGCAATTGAACCACATCAGGAAAATATCCACGGATATTTAGAAGAAATCGAATCAAGCATCAAAGATTTAGAAAACAAATTACAAAACCAAAAATAATTTTTTTAAAGGGTTGGGACATCTTTACATGTAATAAAATTGGAATATATGTTCAAAGGCACCAAAACAACATTTCCTATTTATTTTATTACCATCATATGTCCGAACCTTTTTTATTGTAACACAAATAACATATTTTAAAAGGGTGCTAATTATTTATCCGTTCGTTAAAATATGTTACTCTTTAATGAGGATGAATTGAAGGAGTGTAGTGAAGTTGAAAAAAGTAATTGCAGCAACAACATTATCCATTAGCCTTTTAGGACTTGCAGCATGTGGTGGAGGATCTGAAACAGTTGTAGATTCTAAAGCTGGAAAAATAACGAAAGATGATTTTTACGAAGCTTTACAAGAACAAAGTGGCGCAGAAGTGTTAACGGAATTAATTACATTTAAAGTATTAGAAGATAAATATGAAGTAACTGATGACGAGGTTCAAAAAGAATATGATAAATTAAAAGACCAGGTGGGCGAAGACTTTGACAGCATTTTAGAAATGCAAGGATTAACGGAGGATGAATTAAAAGAAGACGTCCGTAAAGGTCTGTTAAATGAAAAAGCATTAACAGAAGGAATTGAAGTAACAGATGAAGAAATTGAATCTTATTACGAAAATATGAAAACAGAAGTTAAAGCGAGTCATATTTTAGTCGAAGATGAAGAAACAGCAAACAAAGTGAAAAAAGAATTAGATGACGGTGCTGATTTTGCAAAATTAGCGAAAAAATACTCGACAGATGAATCTAACAAAGATAAAGGTGGCGACTTAGGCTACTTCACTGTTGGAACGATGGTAGGAGAATTTGAAGAAAAAGCTTTTGCAATGGAAAAAGACGAAATTAGTGAACCTGTTGCTTCAGACTTCGGTTATCACATTATTTTAGTAACAGATAAAAAAGAAACAGAAGAAGAAATTGGTTCATTAGAAGATGAGAAAGAAGAAATTCGCCAAGTTCTTTTAGAACGAAAAATTGATCCACAAGAAGCTGCAACTAAAATCGATGACCTCATTAAAGATGCTGACGTTGACATTAAAATCGACGAGTTCAAAGATATTTTAGATGCAACTGAAATGCCTGAAATTCAAGGGTAATTTTCACAAAAAAAAGAACGGTCATGTGTATCACGATAAGATACACATGACCGTTTTTTATTGTGTACATTTATCAAAAGCAACAAAGAAAGGGAATGTCCGTAAACTAATTTTACGGACACCCCCTTTTATCATTCCCTGTTTTTCATCCCGGTACTTCATTATTCATTCGTAAATTTTGGTTTATAAAATGATCGGTTATCCAAGGAGAAAATTCGTTCTGTAAATTCCCCTGGAAGAGTTTTTCCTAACTCCCTCGTTAACACATTCATTTGTGCATCAATGACATCAATTAAATGTAAAATTTCAGCTTCTTGAATAATTGGTCGTTTCGGACTGCCATACTCTAACTGACCATGGTGGGATAAGATTAAATGTTGTAAAACGATCACTTCTTCCCCTTCAATCCCTAATTGATCTGCCACTTCTTTCACTTCAGTTGCCATCATTGAAATATGACCTAGTAAATTTCCCTCTAATGTATAAGATGTGGAGACAACTCCTGATAACTCATGGATTTTTCCAATATCATGTAAAATGACTCCAGCATATAATAAATCTTTATTTAATGTCGGATATAAATGGCATAACTGCTTAGCAATTTGCAACATACCAACAATATGATGTGCTAAACCAGATACATACGCATGATGAATTTTCGATGCAGCAGGATACACATAAAGTTCTTCTTGATATTTTTGTACAAACGCCCGAACGATACGTTGTAAATTTGGATTTTGCATTTCAAAAATCGCTTCTGTAATTTTTTCTTGTAATACTTCTTTATCTACTGGTGCTTTCTGTAGGAAATCAGAGACACGAACACCATCTGTCACTTGTGCAGGACGAATCGTTTTAATACGAAGCTGTGCTTTTCCTCTAAATTCATTAATATCTCCTACGATATGAACAACCTTTTCTTCCACAAATGTTTCCATATCATCTTTAGATGCATCCCATAATTTCGCTTCAATCTCACCAGTAGAATCTGTGAAATAAATCGTCAAAAATGCTTTCCCATTACTAGCTGTTCCTCTAGTTGCTGATTTAATTAACATAAATCCTTCAAACGTATCCCCAATGGTGTAGTTTGCAATTCCTTTACGCATGTACATCCTCCTTCATCTTTACATTCGTTAAAATATGTGTTGCTTGGACTTGTTTCGCAAAATAATCTTTACACGTAAATAAAATAACTTGTTGAGTAACACTAATCTCTCGTAATAATTGTACCATTTGTGAAGACCGGACTGTATCAAAATGGACAAATGCATCATCAATAATTAGTGGAACGGAAATTTTTTCTTGCATGACGACATTCATTGCTAGACGCAATGCCACATACAATTGATCGATTGTCCCTTTTGATAGTTCATCCACTCTATACCTTCGTTGGTCTTCTGTTTCTACTTGGAATGGCAATTTTTCCGTCGGAGCAAATACAGTTACATATTTTCCTTGTGTAATATGTTCGAAAAATGTACTCGTTTTATCTATTACTGCATGGAAATACTTTTCCTGATACCGCTTCTTCGCTTCATCTAATGCTGCCTGCGCTACTTTGTATACAGACCATTCATTCGTCCATTTCGTTAACTTCGTCTTTTCCATCTCAAGTAAATATATTTTCTCTGATAATATACCAGATGCTTCTAATTGTTCGACCTCATATTGTACGGCAACATATCGTTCATGTGTGTCATTCATTTTAGTTTGATTCTGCATCTTTTCTTGTCGGAGTTGCTCCACCAATTCTTCTAATGTTTCCTCTGATTCTGTCGATGCAAACAGTTCTTTCAATTCGACCTCTGAAAACTGTAACTGTAATGGGGATAAGTATTTTTTCATTTCTCGGTCTAGTGATACAATTTTTTCATTTTCACGGGCGATTGTATAAAATTCATTTTCATTTTCTACTTGTGCGATCGCAAATAGTTCCTTCATTTCTGCACGATATGTCGCAATCTTTTCTTCAATATCCATTAAAGCTTTTTGTCGTTCCTGCATTTCTCTTTCCGCTTGCTCTTTTTTGGCAATAGATCGCTGTTCATGCTCATACATTTCTTCTAATTGTTGAACCGTTACATGTGGAACTCCCAAATGCTCTCCCAACTGTGTGCGCATTTTTTCTAACGGAGCAAATGTATGCTCCATCGTGTATAACTCATTTTGTAATTCGGACCTCGTTTGCAACATTTCTTTCACTTCTCTAATATACCGAATATATGTATCCCAAACATACACTTCCAATTGTTGCAAAAATGGATATTGAAACGTTTCTGTCGCAATTTTATCTTGCAGTTGTGTCTGTTTCGTTTTCCATGCTTCCCATTTGTTATCAAGCAATAAATCTGCATGCAATACTTTTTTCAGTTCATTCTTTAGTAAAAATAATTCTTGATGGATTGTTTGTTGCTGTTGGATGATTTGTTCATTTTCGATATATTGTTGTTCCGTCATCTTATTCGTTGCATGCTGTGTATCGATTGGCACTGCATCCCATAATCGTTGCAAATATAACTTTTGGCCAACACCAATGATAACGAGGATACCGGCAAACAACATAAATATTGGCATATCATTATTCCATCCGATAAAAGCACAGATTATTGCCACAACAATAGCCCCATACATTATTTGATTAGATTGGGTACGTTTTTTCTCTGTAAATGCTTCTATATCTCGTTGACGGGAGGCATGTTGAGTGTAAAACATTTGTTCATTTTCGTATCGTTTATTTGCAGTTTTTCGTTCTTCTAAAAACGTTTCATCTATTACTTGGTCGTTTATATCCTTTATTTCTTTTTCAAGTCGATTGATTTCAGTCTGATTCGTACGTTTTTCGTCTTGTAACATAGCCTCTTCCTGTTGAAGTGTACTAGCTTGTTCTTTTATTTGCTGCACTGTTTGGTCTAAATGAAACGGTAAAATAATATCCTCTATTTCTTCCACTGTTAAAGATACTTCTGATAACTTTTCCCGTAAACCCTCTTCTATTTGTTTCAATTGAACAGTAAGATGTGCTATATCTTTTTCTAAATCAATATACGTCATTTTTTGTTTCATAAATTGCTGTAGTAAAGCATGATAGTCTGTAGAAAGTAATGTCGCATTTGCTTCCTCATATGCTTTTTCATACTGTTGTAGTTGTTGCTTTAACACATTGCGTTCGCTCTCTAGTGGCAGCAACCGATCTTTTAAACGTTCCAAACGAGCAATCCCCTCTTCTGGAAAAGGTTTTATCTCCCCATATGCTGCTCGTTCTTTTTCCAATAATAGGTAAGCCTCTTTTTGTTTACATGCGTATAAATGCTTTTCCTTCAAATGCAAGGTCGTTTCTATTTGATGTTGTTCCATCTCCAGTTGTTGTAATGTTTCTTTTAACTCTTCTACATTTGCTCGTTTTTCAATGTACGTAGATTCTCGGTGTTGTAGTTGCCGTACTTCCTCTGCTAATGTTTCTACTTTTTTTAATTGTTCATTGATTTCTGCTTTCCAACCTCGCGCCTTATATAAGGAACCTAACCGTTGCTCTAATGTTTTTTCCACTTTATATATACTCGTGGAACCAGTCAGTCCGACACTAAATAAAACATCATTTAAATCTTGTACCTTCATCTGTTGAATTTCAGATAATTGAAGTGCAGTAAATGCATAAATAGATTCATATGTTTCACGTGTTAACCCATACAAAAGTTCCTCTAAAAACGTTGCCGGTGCCTCGCCATCTTCCGTTAAAATACGTACGCCATTTTTTGTTCGTTCTATTGTATACAGCGCACCATTTTGTTCTACTGTTAAAGCACCACCAAATCGTGAACTATATTTCGATTCAAATTGTTGACGTCTTTTGGGAGGGAGTCCGAACATAACGAATAAGAAAAATTGCTGTAAGGTCGATTTTCCAGATTCATTTTCCCCATAAAAGGCATTAAATTGCGCAGAAGAAAAATCGAAAGTTTGATCCACCCATTTTCCAAATCCGTATATATCCGCTTTTACAAATCGCATCTTATTCCCCCCTTTTATGTTTGTGAAAAATAATAATGTAATAATTTTTCCGCTTCTTTGACGACTGTTTCTTCGTCCATTTTTTCAACATGTCTTCTTATGTTTTGCTCTTTCCATAATGGCAATAATGTATCTTGAATAGAAATGCTTTTTAAACTCTCACGTAATTCGGCAATGAAAAATTGATCTTGTGATTTCGCTTCATGAAAATCAATTTTATAATCATAAATATGTTGCCAATTTGGTAATAATTGATATTGTTCATTCCATAACATAATAAAATCTTCGATAATTCCTTCACGATCTAATTGTAATACATAGTCATTCGTGCTGTGGAATGTAACATGATTAAATTGTGGCTGTACTGCTGATTGATACAAATTTTCCAGCACGACTTCAAATTGCCCAACCGATTGTACATCAGATATGTCTATGATATGTTCAACAAATAAAATCGACTGTAACGGAATAAATGTAAGGGATACGTCGTTTTTATCCATTACACAATAATAACAGCCCTTTTCCCCAGTCTCTTTCCGATGTCGTCCTTGAATATTTCCGGGATACACAATCGGAGGATTATCACTTATATGTGTACGTGTATGAATATGTCCAAGCGCCCAGTAGTCAAACGGCTTCTCTTTCATTTCTTCTAATAAAAATGGCGCATATGGATCATGTTCATCATTTCCAGATAATGATCCGTGCAATGTAGCAATATGAAAGGGGATAGATGTATCTTTTCGTTCGTATTGTGGCACTTTATTTTCAGTGACTGCCCGATTTTCATAACTAAATCCATAAATCTCCGCTAATGGTTCATTTTCTTTTACATACGTAAAGGATGTTACATCTTCTCCAGGAAAAACATGTACATTACTCGTAAAAGAAATTGGATACTTATTTCCTTTTACATAGTCATGGTTCCCATAGGAAACAAATACTTCAATCCCATACTGTTCTAATTGCGCAAATCCATCCCGCACATAAATTTGTGCATGTAAGCTTCGGTTGTCTTGATCGAAAAGATCGCCAACAATTAGCACAAAATCAACTTGTTTTTCAATCGCTGTTTCAATTAATCGATCGAATGCACGATAAGTACTTTTTTGCGTAGCTTCAAATAAAGAAGCTGGCAATGTAGCCATTCCTTTAAACGGCGCGTCTATATGTAAATCTGCTGCATGGATAAATGTTATTTGTCGTTTCAATGTATCACCAAATTTCATTTGTTTAGTTAAATTTTATCATATCACGTAGTAAAAATACGAGCAAACGTTTGCATTCCACATAAAATATAGCAAATTTATTCACATGAAAAACACCCAGAATGAGCAAAATTCTGGGTGTGCACGATCATTCTATTTTCCACTTCGTTTATTTTCTCATACGATAATTGACTTCATCTAATTCTTTTCCTTTTTTGATAACTGGAAAGCATTTTTTAAATCCTTTAAGGAACGGGATGGTCCATACATTAAAACACCACCACGGTATATTCTAGCGCCAATTACCGCAAATAAAATAGTCGTTCCAACTAAAATACCGATTGATAATATAATCTCCCACGTAGCAATTTCAAGCATACCAATTCGTAAAAACATAATCATCGGTGTGAAAAAAGGAATATAGGAAGTTACAGTAATAAATGTTGCATCTGGAACAGATAAACCGAACATCGCAATGAAAAATGCAACCATTATAAGTAATGTCATTGGTAAAATAAGTTGTTGTACATCTTCCACCCGACTAACGAGCGAACCTAGCATTGCAGCAATCGTTGCATATAATAAATAGCCAAGTACGAAAAATAATAGGGCATACACATATATACTAATAGGTGCAGAGGAAATACCGATCATATCTAATGTTTCCGACACTTCTACACTCGTCGTAATTTTATATTTAATAAAACTAAAACTGACGAAGAAAAACAATAAAATTTGTGTTAACCCTAGTAAAGCGACACCAAAAATCTTTGCAAACATATGTGTCACAGGTGGTGCACTAGAGATTAATATTTCCATCACACGTGAAGATTTTTCCGTTGCCACATCTGTCGCGATCATCTGACCGTAAATAATAACTGCCATATATAAAACGAATAACATAATATAGACGATGACTCGTGCTTGGTTTAATTCTTCGTCGGTTTTCGTCGCTTCGTCTAAAGCAACTTTTTCAAACGATATGGGCTCATTAATATCCATTAATGTTGCTTCATCCACACCAGCTTGTTCTGTTGCAATCGCCACCTTTAATTGTTGCAACTGTTGATGAATCATCGACTGAACATTCGATTCTGACGCTTTATTTTCATAATAAGTTGCAGTTAATATATTTGGATCATTTACATCAATGACTAAAAATGCTGCAGCCTCATCTTCTTGCACCATTTTTTTAGAAAGTTCTTCTGACTCACTCTCTTTAAAAACAATCCGTTCATCCATTTGTTGGACAGACATTTCTAACATATTTGCTACTTCTGTATCGCCTTCGATCAAGACGATTTTATCATCCTCATCTTGAAATAACTTTATAATTACATCAATATTTGCTGCAGCAATAACGAATACTAAAGTAATAGCAGTAGATATCATAAATGCTTTTGATTTCAACTTTGAAACGTACGTATGCCCTAAAATCGTCCAAAACTTATTCATATTTTTCCCCTACCTTTGCAATGAAAATATCGTTCAATGTAGGTTCTTCTATTTCAAACTTTCGTACGAAAACTTCTTCCTGTAATGCTTGAAAAACATTTTTTGCGATTCTCTCTTCCTCGATTTGCAAAACACAACCTTGCATGGTCGCTTTATAATCTAGGACTCCTTCTACCTCTTGTAAAAACTGCAGTTCATCTTCACTATGGATGATAATATTTTTCTTACCGAAAGATTGTTTAATCTCTTGTAAGTTTCCTTGAACAACTGCCTTTCCTTCCCGTAAAATACAAATATGTTCACATAATTCCTCAACATGATCCATCCTATGTGAAGAAAATACGATCGATGTACCGTCATTCTTTAAGTCTATTACTGCCTTTTTCAACATTTCAACATTAATTGGATCAAGACCTGAAAATGGCTCATCTAAAATAAGTAATTTCGGTTCATGTAAAACAGCCGATATAAATTGTATTTTTTGTTGATTTCCTTTTGATAACTCTTCCACTTTTTTATCGATATAATGACTAATCTCAAAGCGCTCTAGCCATCTTTCTAAAGATTTTATTGATTCATTAGCTGGCATTCCTCTTAATTTTGCTAAATAAATAAGCTGTTCTTTTACTTTTAACTTAGGATACAATCCACGTTCTTCTGGCAAATAACCGATTAGATGACTTTTATTGTAACTAATTTTTTCATCATTCCATAAAATTCGTCCTTCTGTCGGATCAAGCAAACTTAAAATCATTCGAAAAGTCGTCGTTTTCCCTGCACCATTTCCACCAAGAAAGCCGAACAATTCCTTTTCTGGTATTTGTAATGATAAATTGTCTACTGCTATATGTTCTCCAAACCGTTTTGTAATATTATCAATTTTTAACATCCTATACCCCTTTACATTTTTTTATTTAAAATAGCCACTCCGATACCATATGATGTCATATGAACTATCCAAAGTACTGTTAACACAAAAAAAGCTGTACTCGGTCTTTCATATATCAAAACAAAAATCCAACTGAGTAAAATGAAAACAGACGTGACATACCAACTTATAGAGCGTGCTCCATCATGTATTTTCGTATATCGTTCATCATAACGTCGTTCCTTCTTCCCTTTTTTAATGTCGTATAAAGCAATGATTCCAATCAACATGATCGCTAAAGGAAGTCCCATTAAAAAAGAAGCGATATCAAATCCTTCATACATTCTACGTCTCATCTCCTTCAAATATAAATATTTCTTCAATTGGAAGTCCAAATTTGGACGAAATTTTAAATGCTAGTTCTAAGGAAGGGTTATACTTCCCTACTTCTATCGCCACTATTGACTGGCGTGATACACCGACCGCTTTCGCTAAATCCTCTTGTGTCCATTTTTGTTCTTTCCGTAACTCTCTTATCCTATTTTTCACTTCCGCATTTCCGCTCCTTTTGTCAAGGTAACTTTACATAAAGTATAAATATATAAAGATAAGATGTCAAGGTGACTTTACAAAGAAAAAATATATATGTATAACTTCAAATATAAGCGCTTTCATGGCATAATGTATGTACGACATATTTTTCTTAGGAGGAATAAGGATGGGCGACTACGTATTAACAGTATTTGAAAAGAATGGAGAAAAACTATTAGATGAAACGATTCAAGCGAGCAATGATGCAGAAGGAAAAACAATAGCAGAACAGATGCTCAAAGAAAAAGGGTACGAAGAACATACCCATCGTTTCGTAGCCCCAAATGCAAGATTAGTTTTATTTCATCGTTAAAAAAAGAATGAGACGAAAGCTTATCATATTAGCTCGTCTCATTCTTTTTCATTCTATTCTTTAATTGTCCCGATCATATTTTCAGGTACAACATATTTATCGAATTCTTCTTCTGTTAATAAACCTAATTTAACAGCTGTCGCTTTTAATGTTGAGTTCTCTTCGTAAGCTGTTTTAGCAATTTTTGCTGCATTTTCATATCCAATATGTGGGTTTAATGCAGTAACTAACATTAAAGAGTCATTTAAGAATTGATCGATTTTTTCATAGTTCGGTTCAATTCCGCGTACACAACGCTCTTCAAACGATAACATTCCATCTGCAAGTAACTGTGCAGATTGTAAGAAGTTGAATGCAATTACTGGTTTGAATACGTTTAATTCAAAATTACCTTGGCTCGCTGCAAATCCAATAGAAGCGTCATTTCCAATAACTTGTGTAACGATCATCGTTAATGCTTCACTCTGTGTCGGATTCACTTTACCAGGCATAATAGAACTTCCTGGTTCATTCGCAGGAATAATAATTTCACCTAATCCTGAACGTGGGCCACTTGCTAACCAACGAACATCGTTTGCCACTTTCATTAAGTCAGCCGCTAATGCTTTTAAAGCACCATGAGCATATACTGTTTCATCATAACTCGTTAATGAGTGGAATTTCACCGGCTCAGAACGGAATGCCTTTCCAGTAATGTTTGAAATCTCAGCACACGTTTTTTCTGCATAATCTGGATGTGCGTTTAAGCCTGTTCCTACCGCTGTTCCACCGATTGCTAAATCTTTTAAATGGTCCGCACTTTCTTGGATCATTTTTTCAGTTTTTTCTAACATACGATGCCAACCGCTCATTTCTTGTCCTAAAGTGATTGGTGTCGCATCTTGTAAATGTGTACGACCAATTTTCACGACTTCTTTAAATGCTTCCGCTTTCACATTAATGGAGTCTTTTAATACGCGTAGAGCAGGAAGTACTGTATCTTCTAATTTTAATACCGCTGCAACGTGTAATGCTGTAGGGTATGTATCATTCGAACTCTGTGATTTGTTTACATCATCGTTCGGGTGTAATGTTAAGTCACTACCTTTTTCTTGTAAAAACTTATTTCCAACATGAGCAATTACTTCGTTTACATTCATGTTTGATTGTGTTCCACTACCTGTTTGCCATACGACTAATGGAAAATGTTCTGTTAATTCATCTGCCAAAATTTTGTCTGCCGCATATGCAATCGCTTCTGCTTTTTCACTTTCTAATAACCCTAAATCATTGTTTACGATGGCAGATGCTTTTTTTGTAATAGCAAATGCTTTAATAATTTCCACTGGCATAGTTTCATGACCGATTGGGAAATTTTGTTTACTTCTCTGTGTTTGCGCACCCCAAAACTTATCTGCTGGTACTTTAATTTCCCCGATAGTATCTCGTTCAATACGATAATCCATCACTTTATTCCTCCCTATGGACCGTAATTATATTATATTGCCTCGTTCTTATTGTAACAAAGAATGGAGATGAAATGTACTGAAATCTCCTCACATTACAGAAAGCCCTTACAAACGGTCTATATCTTTATTTCAACTGTTTTTCCATATAAAAAGAGATATGGCACAAGTCCATATCTCCACACACGTTCCAAATTAATGTAATAAATAAGAACGATATTGTTCACTTAACTGCATAAATTTATCGTGATCACCTTCATCAAGTGCAATGTCAATTTGCTTTTGAAGATGCTTTTTATTCCATTCATAACAAAGTTGGTCTAATAGTAAACGAGCCGTTATGGAAATATCGAACGGTGCTTCCTTTTTAGCCTCCAACATTTTTCCTTTGTAACGATAAATTTGATAGTTTGTCTTTTGCTTTTTCATGGAAGACGCCCCCTTTTAGCTCCTTTACATATATTATGCACAATTATCTGAATTATTGCAATAATTAAATACTTTTCGTTTCCGGTTTAATACAAACAAATGCAAGTATTGCGGTAATAATTGCTAAGCATGTAAATAATATGACGATAGAAATAATCGTCTTTTTCATTAAAATTGCAATGATTGGAGGGCCTGCTGCAACACCAATAAAACGCATGGCACTATAGATGGACGTAATCGCACCTAATACATTCTTTTCTAAACTATTCGTAATAAGCGCATCTAAGCATGGAAGTGCAATACCAATCCCTGCTCCACATACTAAAAAAATAACAATAACGTAAATAAAATGACGTTCTAGCGATAAAACTGTCACGGAAGCACCAGAAATTACAGTACCGATAAAAATAATCCATTTCATTTTTACAATATCGTTTCCAATTTTCTTTCCAGTTATGTAAGATGCAATCGACAACGCTAAAAGTGGAATAGCTAATAACAGTCCTTTTTTCACGCCTTTTATGTGAAAATCATCCTCGAGAAGGCTCGACAAATAAAATAAAAAACCAAATAAAATAAACATTAAAATTGCTCCGATAATAAAAATTGCAATGAGCCATTTTTTATGTGCTTGAAATGTCTTTTTCACTTTTCCCCAATATGTTGCAAACGTAATTTTTTCCTCTTCTTTTTCTTCCTTCTTTTTAATTAAAAAAATAATTAGTAATAGCGAAATCGCACAAAAAAATGGAATAGCTAGAAATGGTAAAAACCATATGACTGCTGTTAGTGCAGCCCCTAAAATCGGGCTTAGCACTTTTCCGACTGTATTGGATGTTTCAATTACACCGAGCGTAGCACTCGCTTCTTCCTTGTTAAACATATCCCCGATTAACGGAAAGACAATCGGCATGGCACCGGAGGCACCAATTCCTTGTAAAATTCTCCCGATGATGATAAAGGTGAAAGGGTCTTCCATTTTCCATGCTGCAATTCCTGCAATTAGTCCACCAATTCCCGCAATAATTAACGCCGGTACGATAATCACTTTTCTTCCAAATCTGTCTGATAAATAACCTGCGATTGGAATACAAATGATTGCAACAATGGAATACACAGTGATAATATAACTCGATTGTAATTTAGAGATAGATATTTTTTCTTCCATTACAGGTAAAATTGGGATAAGCATGGAATTTCCTAAAGTCATAATGAGTGGTACAGATGCTAATGCGACGATTGCCCAACGTTTTTCTCTTTCCATTGTTTTCATAACATTGCTGCTCCTTTTTCGACAGAAGTAATGGTATTATGCACCAATGGTATTTTTCTATTCGTGTATCGCATTCAAATTTGGGATGGATATGGGATGGGGTGGTTTTTTTCGGTGGGAAAAGAAGATGAACTAGCACACTAGGATTTGTGATTTTCTTTTTTGAAGACGCCGGGCTGGACCTTGCGTCCTTGAAATCGCGATTTTTCCATTTTCAGGGATGGTAGAGCTCTCCAACGTCCTTGAAATTACGATTTTTCTGTTTTCAGGGACGGTAGAGCTCTCCAGCGTCCTTGAAATTACGGTTTTTCTATTTTCAGGGACGATAGAACATCCCAGCGTCCTCAAATTCGCGATTTTCCCTTTTTCAAGGACGATAGAAAACCCCAATGCACTTCAAATCGCAATTTCTCCTTTTCCAAGGACGATAAAATGCTCCACAGCATCAACAACCAAAAAAAGCCTCGCGCAATCTACGCAAGACTTTTACAGTTATATCATTACATCGTTAATAAAAATACCGTTGCAATTGCACCAACTACAACAATGACAACATTTAATCCAACATATGCTAAAATAACCGCAACGATGCCACCTAAAATCCCGATATGTGGCTTGCCATCGATGACAGATAAAATTCCTGGAAAAATAAGTGCACCTAATGCAGCATATGGAATTGCCCTGAGCCAATTATTAATCCACTCTTTAAACATTAACTTATTGACGATAAATACAGGGATAATACGTGGAATAATCGTCACTAACGCCATCCCAATAATAATGAAGAGTACCATTTATTTTTTCTCCTTTAAAAGATAAACTCCGCTTAATCCACCGACCACTGTTCCGAGAACAATTGCCCAACCGCTACTTAAAAATTGACTCGCTATAAGATTTATGAGCATCGCAAAAATCGCTATAAAGCCGAATTTTATTTCTTTTTTCACAGTCGGAATGAGCAATCCTATAAATAAGGCATACAGAGCTATTCCCATACTTTGGCTTAATTGTTCGGGGATGACTTCTCCTAATAAACCACCTAAAAAAGAGCCAAACACCCAACTTAAATAAGCAATAATATAAATCGCTAAATAAAAATAAATGCCATGTTTTTTATGTATGTTTTCATTGCGGATCGATGATACTGCAAAGACTTCATCTGTTAATGTTAAAGAAAGACCGAGCTTCCCTTTGAATGAAAAACTATCCCGAACTTCATTCATAAAAGATAAACTCATGACAAAATGTCGGAAGTTTAATACGAATGTCGCAACGACAATTTCTATCATGCCTGCACTTGCGGCAATCATATTTACACCCATAAATTGACTAGCACCTGCATATACGAGAGCACTCATTAACGTAATTTCTATTAAAGACATGCCAGATTGTGCTGCGAGAACACCGAACGTAATCGCAACCGGAATATAGCCTAAAATAATCGGAAACCCAGCTTGAATTCCTTCTTGAAACATAGCTACGGCTTGTCTTCGTTCAGATGGTTCCATTTGTTTTATCTCACTTGCCAATTTCAGACCCTCCAATATGAACGGCGAAAAATTATTCGTCTTGTTCTGTTATGATGATTGGACCATCTTTGGTGATTGCTAATGTATGTTCATATTGTGCGGAACGTCCACCATCAATTGTACGAGCTGTCCATCCATTGTCATCCATTTTACTTTTCCAATCGCCTTCATTAATCATCGGCTCAATTGTAATAACCATACCTTCTTTTAAACGTATCCCCTTGTTCGGCTCACCGAAATGCGGGATATGTGGTGGTTCATGAATCGTTGGTCCAATACCATGGCCTGTAAATTCACGTACAACAGAAAAACCTTCCCCTTCTGCATACGTTTGGATCGCATGACCAATATCGCCAATACGATTTCCAACCTGTGCTTGTTCGATTCCTAAATATAACGCCTTTTTAGTTACTTCCATAAGACGTTTTCCTTTTTCATCTACTTCTCCTACTTCATATGTCCATGCAGAGTCTGCTAACCCACCATTTAAATTAACGACCATATCAATGGTAACAATATCACCGTTTTTTAATTTTTCATTTCTAGGAAAACCATGACAAATTTCATCATTAATCGAGGCACATGTTGCATATTTATACCCTTGGAAACCTTTTTGTTCAGGTGTTGCTCCATGTTTTCTTAAAAACTCCTCAACGAAATGATCAATTTCCATCGTTGTAATACCTGGTTTAATCATTTTCGCAATTTCTTTATGTGTTTTTACAAGCAAATCTCCTGCTGCTTGCATCATTTCAATTTCACGTTTACTTTTTCGTGTAATCACTGAACGTACACCCTTTCAGTTTAAATTTTTACCTTTATTAAGTTTATCATAAAATAAGCATTTTTTTATAAAAAATGAACTTCCATAAAAAAGGGACTAGCAATAGATACTAGCCCTTTTCTTTCAGCCTTAACAGTAATTTCGTCCAATATAAATTGCCCCTACAATTACTAACAAAATAAATAACACTAATACGATGGAATAACCACCTGCATACCCTACGTTACTCATTATGAATAACCTCCTTCTTTCTATGTCTTTCATGTACTAACAACATATGAATATCCATAAAAGAAGTTAGGGCGATTGACTATAGACAATAGAACTCCTTAAAAATAATCTCTTACATAGTAAACTTTTCCATTTTCAATCGTTGCGGCATCTGTCAAAATGTCTGTTAACACAGAGGCAACCACTTCTGTGTCTGATAAAGCATTTTGCTGTTTATAATGTTTAAACGTATCTACATCAACAAAATGCTCATAATCTGTTGAACGAATGACCCCTTGCATCTCTGTATCCATTTTTCCAGGACTGAAGGCAAATACTTTATTATTCGTTCCTAATTTTTCTTGTTCTAATGCAACCGTTTTTGTATACATGTTTAAGCTCGCTTTTGAACTACAATAAGCACTCCAACCATAGTATGGTGATTCTGCTGCACCACTCGTCACATTTACTCCAATCACTTGAAAGCCTTGTTTCATTGATACATGTAAAAATTCATTCATCAAGATCATTGGTGCTAATACATTCACCTGATAATGTGTCATTAATTCTTCTGGTAAAATATGCAATGACTTTTTTATTGGTTCTACGACTGCAGCATTGTTGACGACATATATTTGAGATAAACCATCTATGGCATAGATTTTTTCTTTTATTTGATCCATCGTCTTTTTTACATCTTCCATATTTGCCAAATCTGTAGGAAAAAAAGTATATGTGGCACTGCTTTGTGCTGCAACCTCCTCCAATGATTCATCATTCGTCCTACTTACACCAAACACATCAATATTCGACTCCAATAAAAACTTAGCAACGGATCTTCCTAATCCTTTTGATGCCCCTGTTACAATTGCAATTGTCATCGTAATCCCCTCTCATCTTTTACATATTACCAAGTTCATGCCAATAATATGCAATTGTCTCCATTCCTTTATCAAAACTATCTAATGGGAAGCTTTCGTTCGGTGAATGGAGACGATCTTCTGGTGTACCAAATCCTAATAAAATAATTGGAATTTGATAAATTTCATCTAACCATTCTACGACAGGAATAGACCCTCCCATACGGACGAACACAGCTTCTTTCTCAAATGCTTTCTCATAACATGTTGCTGCTAACTGTATGTACGGATGATCTGGTGCCACTTTATATGCCTTAGAAGAAAGTTTCTCTAAATGTACTTCTACCTCCACACCAGATGGTGCTACTTTATCGACATGTTCTTTCAATAGTTGTTGAATATGATCTGGGTCCTGCCCTGGTACTAAACGACATGTTATTTTCGCTGTTGCTGTTGCAGGAATAATTGTTTTAGACCCTTCTCCTTGATATCCACCATACATCCCATTAATTTCAAACGTTGGACGTGCCATCGTATGTTCTTTAGCATCGTACCCTTTTTCAGATACGGTCTCTTTCACACCAGTCGTTTCTTCGTAATTTTCGCCTTTTACCGCTGCGATTAATGCACGTTCTTCTTCTGTTAACCCTTCGACACCATCATAAAATCCGTCGACAAGTACTACTTCCTCTTCACTTTTCATCGAAGCTAAAATATGTGCCAAAGCCATTAATGGATTTCGAACAGCTCCTCCATAAAGCCCTGAATGTAAGTCTTGGTTAGGCCCTTTTACATGAATTTCAATACCGGTAAACCCTTTTAAACCATATAAAATTGTCGGTTGATTTTTAGCAACCATTCCCGAATCAGAAATAACGACGAGATCTGCTTGAAACAATTCTTTTTTCGCTTGCAACACGTCGTATAAATTTTCACTACCGATTTCCTCTTCTCCTTCTATACATACCTTCACATTAATCGGTAAAGATCCTTCTGCTTTCATATATGCTTTCAAAACTGCTAAGTGCATGAAAACTTGTCCTTTATCATCACTTGCACCGCGTGCATATAAACGTTCATTTTTTATGACCGCTTCAAATGGGTCACTATCCCACTCATCAAGGGGATCCACCGGTTGAACATCATAATGTCCATAAAATAACACTGTCGGCTTATCCGGCCCTGCTTCTACATATTCCCCATATACGAGTGGATGACCAGATGTATCCATTTGAGTAACATTGGAAAATCCTATTTCATTTAAATACTTTTCTACAAAGCATGCTGCACGTGTAACCTCTTCTTTATATGAATTATCTGTACTCACACTAGGAATAGCTAAAAATTCCGTTAATTCATCTAATAAAAGGGAGCGATTTTCCTCTATGTATTGTAATACGTTTTTAGTCATCATTCATCATCCTTTCAAGCTATCCTTCATATCGTACCATATTATGCAAAAAGAAAAAACGAGTTCTTAAAAAACTCGTTTTTTCTTCACTTTTATGGTTTATTTTGTGGGAAAATTCGTTCGATCGTATTACCAATTTGATCAAAAAATCCACGAACTGGTTTTCCATTATCCATATCTGTTATATAATTATTCGCTAAATCTAAGAAGTCTGGACTTGTTGATACGTAAACATTATCAATATCATTGTCCACGTCTTGAACGATGTCCGCGATCTTATTTTTAACTTGATCGCTTACTTCGTCTGATTCGACTTGACGGTCATCATCATAACGATTCGTGTCAATATCTCTTTTGTTCGCCATATGGTTATCCGTGCCACGATCGTTCGCATCGCCTTCATTTACAGTACGGCTTTTTGCATTACGATCATTGGTATTTCGAACATTCATTCCAGTAGAATTATTTTGGCGATCATTTTTGGCAATATGATCTCCTTCTGTTGAATCATTTCGATTTAACTGGGCTGCAACATACGCATTACGATTAGATGTTAATACGTAGGCACGTTCGATGTCAGGGATTTCTGCAACAATTTTATCTGCTGCTTCTTTTGACACATCATATTCATCTTGACGATTATTTGATGCACGATTATTACTATGGCGATTTCTGTCTTCTAAACGGTCGCTTACATTTTCACCGATATTGTTTCGGTTACGATCGTTGTCACGTGTTTTTCTTACTTGGTCGCCTTCAAATCGTGTATTCTCTATCGTCTTATCTCCATTATTTGCAGGACGCTTTTCTTCATCCTTCGTGCTCATCCCTCCACACCCGACTAAAACAAATGCCGTAAATATGACGAAAAACGATTTCCATTTCATGTTTTATCCTCCTTTTCGTTTTGCTTTTAGTATGAAACGACAAAGAGGATTTATGTAGTACATTAAATGGAATTTCTGTCACACATATACAAGTAACATTTTCATCTATTTGCTCATATTAACATATAAAAGGAGGCGAATACGATGACTGAATATGAAAAGTCATTATATGATGTCCATGCGAATAACTGGGATAGTTTATTTATAACGATGTTACGTACAGATGATCATTTTTTAGAAAAGAAAATTCATCGATTTTTATATGCGTATTATTACACGATAGAACAAAAACATATTATGTTTCATTACCATTGTTTACTTTCTTATATTCATCACGCACTTCGAAAAACGATTCTCACTTACGATACATGTCAAAGTAATCAATCGGAATGAACAAACCAACTCGGCCTGCTTCGTCATGATCCAATGTCGCATAAACGACACCTATAACTAATCCATCCTCATTAATTACTGGACTTCCACTATTTCCCCGATATACCGGTGCATCCATCATGACGACAGGTAATGGCTTTTTCTTTACTGAAATATAATCGAGTACTTTTCCCTCGTTTGCAATTCCAGTAAATCTGAGCGGATTACCGATAAAATAAATATGTTCCTCTTCATGTAAAACGAATTCTTTCGCTAATGGTAAATATGGAAAAGTATCATCTCCTTCTAATCGTAACAATGCCAAGTCAATCTCTGGATACGTTTCCACCACTTCTCCTACATGTAGTCCTTTTTCTGGAAATGCTACAGTTACTTTATGATACCCTTCAATAACATGATAATTCGTTAAAATATCGCCTTGCTCATTAATGGAAAAACCCGTTCCACTTCCTCCATCTGTTTCGATTACGACAACCGATTTTTTATACGTCTTAATATTCTCCTGTTTCGACAATTTTGCACTCGTTTTAATAAATTCAACTGCTGGAATAGAAATCGTTTGTGGTAAAAATGCGAGCACATTCATCATCAAAAATAATGCAATTAACCAATAAAATGTACGCGGTAACTTTCTGTATGATTTCTTTTCTTCTTCCCTTATCCGCGCTCTTTCAAGTGCTTTTTCTCGTGCTTCTTGTACAAGCTCATACAGTTCTTCATCCTCAAACTCCTCATACAAATCTTCATCTATAATATTGTCCTCATATATATCTTTTTCTTGTTCATTTTCATGATGATTTGTTTCTTTTTCTTTATCTGTCAATCGTATCACCACGCTATTCGTTTACTACTATCTATTTTACCATGACATATTAAATATTTCTTATTTTCGTTTCATTCACAATATTCCTAAATGTAATGAACATACAGATTTATTTTGTTGTGATATAATATGATTGTTATACGATTTTGGAAAGGAAGTGCCCTAGATGCAAATAGAAAAAATGCTAGAATATAATGAAAATTTCGTGGCCAATAAAAATTATGAACAATTTTTAACGACATCGATTCCAAATAAGAAAATGGTCGTTTTCACTTGTATGGAATCACGTTTAGTGGAACTTTTACCAAAAGCATTAAACATCGAAAATGGAGATGCAAAGATGGTAAAAAATGCTGGAGCAATTATTCGTAAATCTTTTGACAGCATTATGAAGAGTATTTTAGTTGCTGTGTACAATTTACAAGCAGAAGAGGTTGTTGTGATTGGGCATCATGACTGTGGGATGTCTTGCGTTGATACGAAAGCATTAATGGAAAAAATGCGTTCAGAAGGAATTACCGATGAGACATTTAATGCTTTAGAGTATTCTGGTATTGACTTCCATAAGGAATTTCATGGTTTTGAAACAGTAGAAGAATCTATTGCGCAAAGTGTAGAAATTATCCGTGGTCATCCATTACTTCCTGCACACGTATTAGTACACGGACTAGTTATTGATCCACATACAGGAAAAGTGGACATTGTATCCATCGACAGAGAAAAAGCAAAATAAATAACAAAAGGATTGGGACATAAAATCGTATGAATATTTTACGCCCCAATCCTTTTTTAATGTTTGATAAACTGTATTACGCCCTATGATTTGCTTCTCTAGAAATGGGTCTAGACAATACATGGACCTTTAATTAAAAAAATCGATTGTTTTGATAAAATATGAATCGTCCAGGATCTTCAATAAAAAACCTTTCACAGATATTTTTCTATGAAAGGTTTATTTTTATTTTTTGGCCATCGACTCAATAAGTTGAATCACTTCACGACGAGCAACTTCACTATTTTCTACTTGTAAATTTCCTTTTAAAGTTTCCGCCTCTTCTGTTAATCTTGTTATAGCTTGCAGGAGAGTGCTATTTGTCATATCTTCTTCCAAGAGTACATGTGCATACCCTTGACGTTCAAATGATTTCGCATTATCAATCTGGTCGCCACGACTAGCAGCTAATGATAATGGAACCAATAACATCGGAATATTCATTGCCAAAAATTCAAAAATAGCGTTTGATCCTGCTCGTGATAACACGATATCTGTAATCGCAAATAGATCATTTAATTCATCATGCACATATTCATACTGTACATAACCTACCCTATTAAGTGTCTCATCCACATTGCCTTTTCCACATATATGAATAATTTGATATGTCTTTAATAAAGTATCTAAATTTTCACGAATTATTTCGTTAATTTTTTGGGAACCGATACTCCCACCCATAATAAGTAAGGTCGTTTTTCCTTCCTTAAATCCAGTTAATTCGTATCCACTATTTCGTGTACCTGTAAATAAGTGTTCACGCACAACAGCACCGACATGTTTCGCTTTGTCCCCCTTAATATATTTGACTGTTTCAGGAAACGTTGTTAAAACTTTCTTCGCAAAAGGGGATGCTAATTTATTCGCTAATCCAGGAGTTAGATCCGATTCGTGAATAATCGTTGGTACGCGTTTTAATTTTGCCGCAATCACAACTGGGACAGAAACAAACCCACCTTTTGAAAAAATAATTTGTGGTTTTGTTTTACGTATTACACGCGTTGCATCTACAACTCCTTTTAATACTTTGAATGGATCTTTAAAATTTTCAATCGACATATAACGTCTTAATTTCCCAGTTGAAATAGGATAATAATCAACATATGGAATATCTTCAACTAATTCACGTTCAATTCCGTCTTTAGAACCGATATAACTAATTTTCCATCCTTGCTCATGAAAGTATGGTATAAGTGCTAAATTTACAATAACGTGGCCCGCAGTTCCTCCACCAGTAAATAATATACTTTTCTCCTGCATTATATATTCTCTCTCCTAATTTTTCATTCTGTACAAATGTATGTATGCTTTTTCTTATTTATACGGTTAATCCATTACTAACAATAATCTATTTATCATATTTTTTCAATAAAATTTCTAACCCAAATAAGATTTGAGCCAAATATATAGCTATTAAAGAGTCACATGAAGCGGATAAGTTAGCGTTGTTTTATTATGTGACATTGTTGGTGTTTCTAGAACTGTTTATTATAAATGGTTGCCCTAATACATAACATATAATCGAACCATCATACAAATCTAAAATAGCACTTGTTTTTTTACAAGAGCCATCCGTTACCTATTTTTCATTCGGTTTTTTAGCAATATGATCTGTATTTGAATGTCTGTATTTTTCTCTTTCTACGTATCACAGATTCAATTTTGGCAACTTTCATCACCATCGATAATAATGCACTTGTCTTTAACACACTTGAGGGTGCAGTGAATCAATTAGATGGAGAGCATCCCCTTATTCATAGTAATTGTGGGTATCAGTATACATCTAAGGGTTTTAAACGCCATATAGATAATGCACAAATAACACATAGCATGTCTCAAGTAGGGAAATATATTGACAATGACCCCATAGAGACGTTTTTGGGAACACTAAAATGTGAGTAATATTATTTACACAAAAATGAAACATTCACGGAACTCTACGAAGCGATTGATGAATATATTTATTTTACAACCATGAAAGATATAAAGAAAAACTAAACAGCCTTAGTCCTATTGAATTCAGAACTAAAGCCGCTTTATTAATTTTTTATTATTTCCACTGTCTACTTATTAGGGGCAGTTCAGAGTCTTTATTTATTGTTGGCATAGCTTTTGCACTACTTCACCAATATGGATATCATTTTACTGCCCATATTGTACTATATTAACTAGAGGAGTGATTTTTAGGTAATCTATATTATTATTTTACTACTTTTTTATATCATTTCTAGATAAAATTTTCGTCCTTACATCTGATAAATGTTCATACATATGTTTATATGCACTAATTGGGTCCCTTTTTAATAAAGCCTGATAAATATTTTCATGAAAATTAATTGTTTTCTCTTTCTCTCTATATGGAATTAAACTATCTGTTTTTTCATGTACCATCAAAAGTGCATCCATCATCCCCTGTATAACAGAATTTTCTGCACTTTTTCCAATTATTCTATGAAATTGTATATCATATTGACCATAATCATTCGAAACAGACTGCCTAATTTTATCATTTACTTTCTTTAATTCTTCTAATTCACTTTCCTTAATTTTTTCAGCCGCTAAAGTTACCATACCTAATTCCAATGCCATTCTAGCTTCTATAATTGCTTCCACATCATTGATAGCCAATGCTAGCATAGCTCTAAATGGAGCACTTCCTATCTTTTCATTTACAATCGTTCCACCCCTAGGTTTTCGTGTTACTATTTCTAGAGTCTCTAAAGAACTTAAAGCCTCCCTTAAAACAGGTCTACTTACCCCAAAATCATTCATAAGGTCCAATTCCGATGGAAGCTTATCACCCGCTCTTAATTCGCCATCCATTAGCATATCAATAATCTGTTCAAGTATTTGTCTGGATAACGTATTTCGCTGCACACCACTAACTTTTATATCACGCAATTTAATCTCCTCCATTAATATATATAATAGCATCTTTAATTGCTTTGTTAATTATTTCCCCTTTAGAATTAGGCATTTTGTATGATTAAGTTATTGGAGCCGGATTAAATAAAACAATATCATTATAAATATTCAGTTTTTCTGCTGATGTTCTTTTACCACTCGCAACATCAATAATTTCATGAAACAACTCCCAACCTATGTCTTCAATTGTTTTTTCTCCTGAAATAATCTCTCCTGCATTAACATCAATCAAGTCAGCCCATTGCTCTTTTAACTCAGTTCGTGTTGATACTTTTATAACCGGGGTCATCGATAAATTATACGGGGTACCTCTTCCCGTCGTAAATATTTGTAAGTGTGCGCCTGAAGCCGCTTGTAATGTACCACAAACAAAGTCACTAGCTGGAGTTGCAGCAAAGTTTAATCCAGTCTTTTTTACTTTTTCTCCTGGAGAAAGCACATCTACAATAGGACTACTTCCAGATTTACTTACAGAACCCAATGATTTTTCAATTACATTAGATAGTCCCCCTTTTAAATTACCGGGTGAGGGATTTTCAGATCGATCAACATTAGATTTTGACAAGTAGTTATCATACCAGGTCATTTCCCGTAATAGTTTTTGTAACACATCTTGATTAACTGCTCTTGGTACTAGTAAATGAACAGCATCTCTTACTTCTGTTACTTCCGAAAACAATACTGTTGCTCCCGCCTTAACTAAGAGGTCCGCTGCATAACCAACCGAAGGATTTGCTGTAATTCCTGAAAAAATATCACTACCACCACATTGTGTGCCAACCACAAGTTCTGAGAGTGGAAATTCTTCCCGCTCTCTTTTATTTAATTCTTTTAATTTCACTTCTGCATTTTCTACAATCTCATTAATCATGGCTTCAAAACCATTTTGTTCTTGAAGGAATATAATGTCACCATTATTTTCAGTAATCCTTGTCGGTTGTAACTTTTCACATCCTAGGCCAACTACTATAACCTCTCCTCCAAAACTACTATGATTGGATAAATTTTGTATCGTCCTAATTGGAATTTCTGCTTCCTTCGCATTAATAGCAACACCACACCCATATGCATGATTTAATGCAATAACATCATCAACATTTGGATATTTAGGTAGTAATTCTTTTATTTTTTGTACTGCTATATCTAGAACACCTACAACACATTGAACACTTGTTGTAATGCCTAAAATATTTCTAATACCAACTGTCCCATTTTTGTTTTTATAACCAAAAAAAGTATATTCTTTTGTTAAGTTTATATCATCGATTGTATTTCTTTTAGGTTCATATTTTATTTTTGATATTTCTTTAGGCATTGCTAACTCCAAATCCGATCCTTTGACCCATGATCCTTTAGCAATTCCCTTCTTCGCATAACCAATAACTTCTCCATACCTCTTCACTTCGTTTCCAATAGGGATATCATCTATTGCTATTTTTTGTCCCTGTGGAATATCTTCTGTCAACTTAATTTCTTCATCTATAATTGTACCTTTTTTTAATGTGAAATTACTAGTAACAATTGCAATATTATCTAGGTGATGCACTTTAATTATCAATTTATTTTTTGTCATTCATATTCCCTACCTTTTCAAAAATATTTTTAAAATAAAAAGGGAGATAATACTATTCGTACGTATTATCTCACTCAGTAAAGATTAGCCCATAAATTCATTCATGGCATTTATTAAAGCCTTTATATACCCTACAGAGTAAGCAAACCCCATACTTGACTTCTTCCAGCCAATGTTAGAATAAGCCCACTTATTATCTACATCAGGTTCATCTCCCGCAAAAATAGGAACATGATCTGGATTTAAACAGCCATCAAATCCAACCTTTTTTAATTCCAATAATATTTTATACATGTTTAAATCTCCATCATCTAACATTGCTTCTTCAAATGCTCCAGCAGTAGCCAAACTTCCTCTTACATTTCTAAAATGCACAAGAAAAATTCGTTTTTTCCTGCCAAAATGATTAATTTCATCCATCACTAATGAAGAACCACCTGCTTCCGCTCTCGTACCAATACAATAGACAAAACCTACATTTTCATTTGGAAACTGATCAACAATTTTATGAAGGCCTAATCCATCAAACGGGGAATTATGATGTGGCGTATCTGACGGATGCATCGCTAATTTAACATTTAAATCTTGAGATGTTTCCACTAAATGTTCATACGCCTTCCGAAACGAATTCCACCACTTATCTAATGCATCTTTACTTGGGATAGGTTTTTTATTTGTAAGTAAACCTAGGCTTTCACCTCTTGCAATAGCATCACCTCTATGTCGAGCCTCATAAAATTTAGACTGACCGTAAAATACATCCCCTTCAAACCTTTGTCTTACAATATCTATTCCCGCTTCGGAAAAAACTTTAATAGAATTAACTGAATTCTGCACTTGTTGTTCATTTTTTTCTGGATTTTCCATATAATTTTTATCAATATTTGGCAATGTAACACGATTAATATCCATTCCCCAAGATCTAATTCTTTTCTTTAACTTTAACAATTCATCTAAGTCTGGAAATCCTTGTTCACTAACCCCATGAAATGAATGTCCATTCCCAAAATCAATTTTATCAACACCTAGTTGTGACAATTGTTGTAAATCCAAATCAGATAATTCTGTTGTATTTGTTGTGATAGATACTTGCATCTATATTCGCCCCTTTATTGATTGTCATACACTTCTTTGTCATGTTCAGTAATTTCATTTAATTTTTCTTTTGTTTCTTCCGAACTATAAAATTGTGATGTTAACATATTCTTTTGGATTTCTTCGATAAAATCCTCATTTTCCGCTACTTTTTCTAAAGCCTCTGAGAATACTTCAATTACGTCATCAGGTGTATCTGGATGAAAGGCCCAATAGAATACTTTGTCTATTGCCATATCAACACCTTGTTCTTTAAATGTCGGAACATCTGGTGCACCTTCTAATCTATCTTCCGCAATGACCCCAAGCGGAATCATTTCTCCACTTTCTACATAGTCCTTTACTAATCCTAGCGAAGTAGGAACAATATCAACTCTTCCACCAAGTAATGCTGTAATTTTTTCAGAAGCACCACCTGCATCTACAATATTAAATTCTACTCCTGTTTTCTGCTGAAACTCTAGTATTTGTAAATGTGTCATTGCTCCAACTTCTGTTGCCACTTTTACTTTACCTGGATTTTCTTTCGCATATGCAATTAAACTATCAAGATCTTTATATTCCGATTTTTCCGAAACTAAAAATGTATTTGACTGATCTAGAATGCCAATACCTGCATATTTGAAATCTTCTGCCGTATAATCTGCTAACCCATAAATATTGTTAACAAGCATAGCGTTATGATATGCAAGTGCCGTATATCCATCTGGTTTTTTTGATAATACTTCTTTAATTCCTGTTGAACCACCTGATCCTTCAATATTTGTGATGACAATTGAGTCTCCAAGCTCCTTCTCTAAATACTTCGCTGTAATTCTTGTATTTAAATCCGTATCTCCACCTGCCCCAACAGGAACGACTACTTCAATCGGTTTATTTGGATAATCAGAACTATCCCCATCTTTTTTTGACTCTGCTCCTTCATTTGAGCACGCAACAAGTACAGTAAATAAAACGGTTAACATTACTAGTAAAAACCTATTCTTCATATTAAATCCTCCCTTTTTATCCTGAAACTTTTTTTCGATAATTCATAAATAATTTTAAACCGATCGAGAATACTGTTAATAATAAAAATACTGCGGCAATTGGTTCCGTAAGAAATGGTACGAAACTACCTTCTGATAACATAAGACCACGTCGTAAGTTAGTTTCTAAAATCGGCCCTAAAATGAACCCTAAAACTAAAGGGGTTAATGGCACTTTACCTTTAATCATGAAATAGCCGATAATACCAAAGAAAATTAATGAACCTACATCAAAAATTCTGTTATTCACACCAAATGCACCGACGACACATAATATAAATATAATTGGTAATAAAATTTGTTGTGGTATACTTAATAATTTTACAAACACTCGCATACCAAGAAATAAGAACAGAGCCATTAAAACATTTGCAATAATTAGCGCCGCAAATATTCCATACACAACATCGCCATGATTTTGAATCAACATTGGCCCTGGTTGCAATCCATGTAATACTAATCCACCTAACAACATAGCTGTGACCGTATCTCCTGGGATACCTAATGAGATTAAAGGAACTAACGCACCACCTATAGCGGCATTATTAGATGATTCTGAGGCAACTACCCCACCAGGATGACCTTTCCCAAACTCTTCAGGTGTTTTGGATACATTTTTTGCAGTAGCATAAGCAATAATATTGGCCGTTCCACCACCAATACCTGGCAAAATACCTATTCCTAAACCCATTAAAGTTGAACGTAAAAAGTTCCATTTTTGAGATAAAAATTCCTTTAATTTTACGCGATATTGAATTTTATTCATTTTTTTCTTCTTATTATTTTTGACTTTTTGTTCAGCTGTAATCAAAATTTCGGAAACAGCAAACAATCCAATCAATACTGGAAGTAAATCGAATCCAGCATCTAAAGAATCAAAACCAAAGGTGAAGCGTGGAAATGCATCAATCGGCGCAGAACCAACCATTCCGAATACGATTCCTAATGCTGCCGCTAAAATTCCCTTTATAATGGAATCTCCCGATAAACTTGATATTAATGTTAAAGAGAAAACAACAATCGCAAAAAACTCAAATGGTCCAAATTGTAATGCTACCCTTCCAAGTGGAGGGGCAATTAACATTAAAGCGATAATACTTATTAGCCCTCCGAAGAAAGAGGCAGTAATTGCATATGTAAAAGCTTTTCCCGCCTCTCCTTTTTGGGCCATTGGATATCCATCAAATGTCGTTGCAATAGAAGATGGAGTCCCCGGTAATTTTAATAAAATAGCTGGTATCAACCCTCCTGATACTCCACCAATATACAATCCCATTAACAATGACATACCTGCTACCGAATCCATTCCATAAGTGATTGGTAAACAAATAGCAATTGCCATTGTCGCTGTAAGACCTGGGATAGAACCGAATACTAAACCTAAAAATACACCTGCTACAATTAACAATATGATTTTGAACGTAAATACGGAATTAATCCCGTCGAGTAGTAATTCAAACATAGCAACCACCTCTCTTTCAGCCTAAAATTCCACTTGGTAACATGACATAAAATATATTTCTAAATACAAAATAAATAAACACCGATGTAACAATAGAAATAAGTAAATATACAATAATATTTCTTTTTGTTACACTAGAGAACAATACCATTTGAACAGTTAGGTACAATATGGATGCAAGGATAAAACCTATGAAGTTGATTAAAAACACATAAATAATCATTAATAAACCTGTCAGCAATACACGTGTAAACTTCTTTGATTCATCACTATCATTGATTTCTTCCATTTCGTCTGTATCATCCACAACATTCCCTACCGGATTTTTAATCGATACGATTAAAAAATAGCTACTTAACACAAAAATTAAAATCGCTATTACTTTAGGTAAGAAATCCGCACCTACCGCCGAAGTTGTTAACGCTTGCATATTTAAGCTCATAGAAAAAACGAGTATCGAAATAATTAAAAATATGATACTTATATATACATCTCTAGACATATGTTTCATTGTAAAACCTCCTCACTCAGCTAGAATGACTTTTCTTAAATATCCTTATACTATAAAATATTGCTTGCTGTTTTTATAATAAATAGATTCAAATCACCTAACTAAACAAGGCCGCTTGTTATCAAATTTCCAATTCGGAATGAGATATTGTATGGCAACAGAATCATCTCTCTGTCCTAATGCTTCATTTTTATATAGTTCATGTGCTTTCAATACTTGCTCCATGTCTATATCAACCCCGAGCCCTGGTTTATTAGGAATACTAATTTTCCCATCTTTAATTTTAAATGGTTGTTTTGTTAATCGATCTATCCCTTCTTGCCAGATCCAATGCGTATCTATTGCTGTAATATTTCCTGGTGCCGCTGCGGCTACATGAGTGAACATCGCTAGAGAAATATCAAAATGATTATTGGAGTGTGATCCCCATGTTAATCCAAAATCATGGCATAATTGCGCCACCCTTACAGAACCTTCCATCGTCCAAAAATGTGGATCAGCTAACGGGATTGTCACACTATCTAATTGAACTGCGTGACTCATTTGTCTCCAATCTGTAGCTATCATATTAGTTGCAGTTGGTAGTCCAGTCTGTTTTCTAAACTCTGATAATATTTCTCTACCCGAAAAGCCATCCTCTGCTCCACACGGATCTTCTGCATACGCTAAAATCCCATGCATATCTTTGCATAAATCAACCGCTTCTTTTAATGACCATGCACCATTTGGATCTAAGGTTATACGTGCTTTAGGAAACCTTTCCTTTAAAGCTTTAATTGCTTTAATCTCCTCTTTTCCTTCTAACACGCCTCCTTTCAATTTGAAATCTTTAAAACCATACATTTCATAGGAAGCTTCAGCTAGTTTAACAATTTTTTCAGGTGTTAGTGCCTCTTCATGACGGATTTTATACCAAGTATTTGTTGCCGATTCATTTGTGACATAAGGTAGTTCGGTTTTACTTTGATCACCTACATAAAATAAATAACCTAGTGCTTCTACTTCTTCTCTTTGTTGCCCTTCGCCTAATAAGGCAGCGACAGGTACATTTAATTGTTTACCTAATAAATCTAATAATGCCGCTTCAATTGCTGTAACTACATGAACAGTCGTTCTTAAATCAAATGTTTGTAAACCTCTTCCATGTTTGTCTCGATTCGAAAATGTGCTTCTAACTTTATTTAAGATGTTTTTATATAGACCTATTGGCTCATTTATGACTAAGGAAGTAGCATCCTTTAATGTATTTGTTATATCTTCTCCACCAGGTACTTCTCCAACTCCCAAATTGCCAGTACTATCCTCCAATATAACGATATTTCTAGTAAAGTATGGTCCGTGAGCACCACTTAAATTTAACAACATGCTATCGTGTCCAGCTACAGGATATACCGACATATTTACAATTTTAGGTGTAACCATTAAGTGTTTTCTCTCCCATCATTTGTTGGTAACATGAAATCAAAATCACAGCCTTCATTTGCTTGCAATACATGCTTTCTATATAACCATTCATAACCACGACCGTGATTTTCTGGCTGCGTCCAACCCGCTTTCCTTTGAGCAAATTCTTCTTCACTTATTTCTACATTTAATTCCTTTTTATCCACATCCAGATTAATGATGTCTCCCGTTTTCACTAAGCCAATTGGTCCACCAACCGCAGCTTCTGGTGCAACATGAAGTATAACTGTCCCAAAAGCAGTTCCACTCATACGACAATCAGATATTCTAACCATATCTCTAATCCCTTGTTTTAATAGTTTATTAGGTATTGGTATCATTCCTGCTTCAGGCATTCCAGGTGCACCAACAGGCCCTGCATTTTGAAGTATTAGTACACTATTTTCATCTACTTCTAGTTCTGGATCATTAATTCTTTCTTCCATATCATCTAAAGAAGTAAAAACGACTGCCTTCCCACGATGTTTTAACATCTTTTTATTAATAACAGCTTTCGGTTTAATAATCGCTCCATCAGGTGTTAAATTTCCTTTTAAGACGACAATCCCTCCATCTTTATGAAGCGGATCACTAACTGTTCTAATGACATCTCTATATTCAGGTTCTACAGCAACGTCTTTTAAATTTTCTTTTAAACTTTTTCCCGTTACTGTTAATTCATCCATATGCAATAAACCTTCTAATTCTTTTAAAATTGCGGGAATTCCACCTGCAAAATATAAATCTTGCATTTGATACTTACCAGCAGGTCGTAAATTTCCGATAAATGGAGTTTCAGAACTAATTCTGTCGAAATCATCTAAAGTTATTTCGATATTTAATCTCTTAGCAATAGCAATCAAATGAATCACTGCATTTGTGGATCCACCTATTGCCATTAAAAGCTTCATTGCATTTTCGAAAGACTTTTTTGTCATTATTTTTGAAGGTGTTAAATTGTTTCTTACTTGGTCTACAATCGTCTTACCAGTTTGTCTAGCTAAATTCATTCTTTCGTTAAATGTCGCAGGTACTGCAGCCGCTCCAGGCAGCATCATCCCTAAAGCCTCTGAACAAGATGATATAGTACTTGCAGACCCCATTACCATGCAATGTCCAGCTGTTGGAGCTAATTGCTTATTTATATCATTAATTTCTTCATCTGATACAGTACCAGCCTTATACTCTTGCCAAAAATACCTACAGTCTGAACAAGCACCTAATGTCCTACCTTTATACTCTCCATTGTTCATAGGACCACCAGTAAATAATATCGCTGGTTTATTTGCACTTGCTGCACCCATTAATTGTGCTGGAGCCATCTTATCGCAACCACCCAATAATACAACTCCATCAATTGGTTGAGCCGAAATCATTTCCTCTGTATCCATTGCTACAAGGTTTCTATATAACATTGTTGTTGGACTTGTGAACATCTCACCAATAGATATAGTTGGAAACTCTAATGGAGTCCCTCCAGCCATAATAATGCCATCTTTAATCGCATCTACTATTGGCTCTAAATGTGAATGGCATCTGTTTACTTCACTAAAAGTATTTGCAATTCCAATGACAGGTTTTTCGTAATCACTTTCATCATGCCCTAAATGTCTTCGGAACGCCATTTTTATAAATTCACTAAATCCTTCATCACCGTAAGCTGTACCTTTTCTCTTCATTATTCTTCGCTCCTTAATTATTAAGGTTTATATATTAGTTATTTGAATTGATTTGTAAGGATAAAAATTTATACTCTAAATAATCTTCAATTCCTTGTCGTCCACCTTCTCGACCGAAACCAGATTCTTTAATCCCTCCAAAAGGTGCTTGTGCTACAGTTGGAAGTGCATCATTGATTCCTACGATTCCATATTGTAATGCTTCACTTACTCGCACACTTCGTGAAATATCATTTGTATAAATATATGATGCTAATCCATATTCACTACTATTTGCTAATTCAACGACTTCCTCCTCATCATTAAAAGGAAATAGTGGCGCAATTGGTCCGAATGTTTCTTCATGAGATATTTTCATTTCATGCGTAGCATTTACAATAACTGTCGGTGACATAAAACTACCATTATGATAAGGTTCTTCCGTAACCTTTTTTCCACCTGTAATGACTTTAGCGCCTTTTTGCACTGCATCTTCTACATGTTCTATTGACTTTTCAACTGCTGCTCCATCAATTAATGGTCCGATATCTACATTTTCTTCAAATCCATCACCAATTTTCATAGCATCTACTTTTTCCTTTAACTTTTGAGCAAAAGAGTCTATCACATTCTCATGGACATATACTCTATTTGTACAAACACAAGTTTGCCCAGCATTTCTAAATTTACTCGCCATTAAACCTTCTACCGCTTGATCTAAATCGGCATCTTCAAAAACGATAAACGGTGCGTGTCCGCCTAGTTCCATCGCTAACTTTTTCAATGTTTTCGCTGAATCCCTTACTAATTGTTTTCCAACTTCTGTCGATCCAGTAAATGTAATTTTTCTCACAATTGGTGAATCCATTAATCCTTTAGAAATCTCACTTGCTGAACCGTGTAATAAATTGACTACCCCTTTAGGAATACCTGCTTCATGACAAGCCTTCACAACTTCAATTGCAGTCAAAGGAGTAGCAGAAGCTGGTTTTACAATAGCTGTACATCCTGATGCAAGCGCCGGTGCAACTTTTCGTGTAATCATAGCAATAGGAAAATTCCACGGCGTGATAGCGCCCACTACACCAATAGGCTGTCTAATCACCGTCAGTCGTTTAGAGCCGGAAGATGGTGGTATCGTTTCCCCATAAATCCTTTTAGCTTCTTCTGCATACCATTCTAAATAATCAATAGCCAAGGAAATTTCTGTTTTTGCTTCATTTAACGGTTTTCCCATTTCTTTTGTAATAACCTGAGCGATTTCCTCGGTACGGTCACGTAAAATACGACCAACTTCCAATAAATATGCTCCTCTTTCTTTTGCTGTTTTTTTGGACCACTCTTTAAACGCAGTTTCTGCTGCTTCAATCGTATGTTCAATATCGTCTTTATTACATTTCGTTACTTCATCTATAACTTCTCCCGTAGAAGGATTGACTACTTTTAATGTATTTTCCCCTTGTATCCACTCACCGTTGATATATAACATTTTTATTCCTCCTAATATTATTTGTTTTCTAATTGAACTTCATGATTTGCAGATAAAATCTTTGGATCTGTTAAAATTTCAATTATCGCAGGTTTCTTGGATTGAATCGCTCTTTCGAAAGCACCAGCAATATCTTCATTTTTTGTAATTCTTTCCCCATGCCCACCAAAGTTCTCAGCATATTCAGCAAAGTTTGGATTCGTTAATCTCGTTCCAATTACTCGATCTGGAAACTTACCTTCCTGGTGCGTATGGATTGTTCCATAAAGGTTGTTATTAACAACGATTGAAATAATCGGAATATCATATCTAACTGCTGTTTCAAATTCTTGGGGATTCATCATAAATCCACCATCGCCCGATAAAGAGATAACTAGTTTGTTTGGATGAGCAACTTTAGCGCCTATTGCAGATGGCATTCCATATCCCATTGCTCCGGATGTCGGCCCATAATATTGTGCATTTTTATCAAACTTATAATATCTAGAAATCCAAGAGAAGAAATTACCAGCATCACTCGTAATGATTTTTTCTTCTGATAAATTGTTTTGAATATATTCTAGAACTAATTTTAGATTCACATAATTTTCATTTTCTATTTTGCTAGGTGTTGAAAACACAACATACTTCTCGTTTTCATTTTGAACGTATCTTTGACGGTCTTCATCTTTATTTTCTTCCACATAATCTAGCAGTTTTTCTAAAAATGTATCTACATTAGAAACAATTGGTAATGTTGGAGAATAAACTCTACCTATCGTTTCTTCGGAAATATCTACATGCACTAATTTTGATTTTTCATTGATCAGAGTATAGTTATCTGTAGTCATTTGTGAAAACTTAGTTCCAAGCGCTAAAATTAAATCGCTTTCATAAATACATTTAGAAAGTTCTTCTCTAGCACCTAACCCTAATGTTCCAATATAATTTTCATGTTTATTCGGGAATGCATGGAATCTTCTAAATGCTGTAGCAACTGGAATCGAACACTTTTCAGATAATGTTACTAATTGATCTGTCGCTTCAGATAAAATTACCCCACCACCAGCAATAATTACAGGTTGCTTTGCTTCTTTTAATAAATTTGCAACTTCTTTCACATCTTCATCGTTTGGATATACTTTAGACTTTTTAATTGGATGATAAGGTGTTTCTGTAACTAAATCATCTTGCATATCTTCCGGCAATGAAACCAAGACAGGACCAGGTCTTCCAGATCGTGCTACATGAAATGCTCTATGTAAAATCTCCGGAATTCTGTTTGCATCATTAATTTCGACTGTCCATTTACAAATTTCTTTAAAAAAGTTAACAAAATTTACTTCCTGAAACGCTTCACGGTCTTTAACATTTCTTTCCACTTGTCCAATAAGTGCCACTAATGGTGTAGAATCCTGTTGAGCAGTATGTAAACCAATAGATAGATTCGTGGCTCCAGGTCCTCTTGTCGCCGTACAAACTCCTACTTCCCCGGTAGATTTAGCATAACTTTCTGCCATAAAAGATGCTCCACCTTCTTGTCTTGCTGAAATAAAGTCGATACTAGATTCTTCATATAATGCATCTAGCACGTTTAAATAGCTTTCACCTGGAACTCCAAATACTTTTGTTACACCTTCATTTTTTAAAACTTCTACGATCGCTTGACCACCATGTATATTAGTTTTAGTTGTCATTATTAACTCACCCTTATATAATTTTGTGAGTTAATTATATGACATATATAATTGTCTGTCAATAAAATTTTTAGAAAATTCTATTTTTAAAACATGACTTTTCATCATATATTTTTTATAGTTTTATATAATTTCAACGACTCATAGTTTCTTATAATACTTATAAAATGGCATTTGAATATGTGAATGCAGAAACTGGTGATATCATTGACATTTTAGAACGTCGAGATGCTCAAACCATCAAAGAACATTTCATTCGGAATTATCATTTAAAAGATTTGAAGAGGGTAGAAACCTTAACGATTGATATGAATGCAGGATATGTGAATGTGATAAAGGAAATATTTCCACAAGTGAAGATCATAATCGACCGTTTCCATATCGTTCAATTAATTAGTCGTTCGATGAATCAGACACGCGTGCATATTATGAATCGAATTGAGAACATCTCATAACGAAGATAGGAAGAAATATCTTAGATTAAAGAAGCATTGGTGGTTATTATTAAAGTACAAGCACAACATATCTTACACGTATTATAAATATTATCCGTTATTTGGCCAACGCTTGGAGGCAAGTATGATCAATGAGTTATTAGATTATGATGAAGATTTAAAAATGCATTATCATTTATATCAAACATTATTGGAAAGTGTGAAAGAAAAGAACTTTACACCGCTGTCGTATACACTAAACGCTGTTGACCAATCGTTATACTTTCGTTACATGAAGACACACATTAAGACAATTTTAAATGGAGATCAATCATACAAAGTAAAAAATCCTCCTCCCTCGCAGCTTAAGATCAAAGGAAAAGGAAACGAGCATGTAAACAGCCATATGAAACGTAGGAAATGTACATAGACTCCTGCGTGAGGGAAGGCCTAGATAAGACAAGTGAAGGCAAAGCCTGAACTTGGCTTAGCAGCCGCCCGCGGAAAGCGGAGTACATTTCCGAAGTGACGTATTCACGCTATTCTTATTGGCTCAACACAATTAAATATTAGACGACTTTAAAAGGGTCACCAACACCATTTGACAAAGAGCCAAATTTCTTTACATAAAAAAACTAGGATAGGTGGGGGTTGGGTTCCACATATCCTAGTTTATAATGATTAACCTTGTAATAATAAGTCGTATGGATCTTCTAGCATTTCTTTGATACGTACTAAGAACTGAACTGCTTCTTTTCCGTCCACAATTCTGTGGTCGTAAGATAATGCTAAATACATCATTGGACGAACTTCAATTGTATCATCCGGCATAACAACTGCGCGTTTAACGATGTTATGCATTCCTAAAATACCAACTTGTGGAGCATTTAGGATAGGAGTTGATAACATAGATCCGAAGATACCACCGTTAGTGATAGAGAAGGATCCACCTTGTAAATCATCTAATCCTAATTTGTTATCTCTTGCTAATGTTCCTAAACGAGCGATTTCTTTTTCAATTCCTGCAAAGTCTAATTTATCTGCATCGCGTACAACTGGTACAACTAATCCACCATCTGTAGATACCGCAATACCAATATCGTAGAATTCTTTAACGATTAAATCCGTTCCGTCAATTTCCGCATTTAATAATGGGAATTCTTTTAAAGCAGCTACAGTAGCTTTTGTAAAGAATGACATGAAACCTAATTTAATATCATTTTTCTTAACGAATCCTTCTTGACGCTCTTTACGTAAGTTCATGATTGCTGTCATATCAATTTCGTTAAACGTAGTTAACATCGCAGCTTCGTGTTGAGCTTCTACTAAACGTTTAGCGATTGTTTGACGACGACGGCTCATTTTTTCTACACGTACAGGTTTTTCAAACTGTTGAGCTGTCTCAGTAGCTGCAGCTTGTTTCTTCGCTGGAGCTGCTGGTGCAGATTTAGCTGCATTGTTTGCAGCCTCTACGTCTTCTGGACGAATACGACCTAAAGGATCTTGTGCTTTCACTTGTGATAAATCAATGTTTAATTCACGAGCTAATTTTCTAGCAGCAGGTGATGCAATAACATCTCCAGCTTCTGTTGCAACAACTTCCTCTTGTGCTTCTTGTTTAGGCGCTTCTGCTGGTGCCGCTTCTTCTTTTTTCTCTTCAGCTGCCGGCGCTTCCGTAGATGGTGCAGCTGCTCCTGAACCACTTTCGTCTACTTTTGCAATAGCGTCCCCAACACTTACGTCGTCTCCTTCTTCTGCAAGTACTTCAACAATAACACCTGCATAGTCAGAGTTAACCTCAACGTTTACCTTGTCCGTTTCTAATTCTACAACCGGATCCCCTTTTTCTACTTTGTCTCCTGGTTGTACAAGCCATTCAGCTATCGTACCTTCTGTAATTGATTCAGCTAGTTCTGGAATTTTAATTTCCTTCACTATTATTTCCTCCCTTTGCTGGATTAATCGCTTCATTCACGACTTTTTCTTGGATTACTTTATGAACATTTGGCTCCCCTACTGAAGTTGCAGCTCTCTCAGGGCGACCAACATAACGGATTTTTACTCCGTCTTTAGTAAGCTCACGTAAATATTCTAAAACATAACGCCAGCTTCCCATATTTTTAGGTTCTTCTTGAACCCAAACAATTTCCTCTAAATTAGGTAATTGTTCGATTTCTTTTTTCAATTGATCTTGCGGGAATGGATATAACTGTTCTACACGCATTGCACGTAACCAGTCAAATTTTTCCTCCGAATTTTCAATTGCTTCCTCAATATCGACCATGATTTTACCAGAACCTAATAATAATCGTTTCGCATTTTTCTTGCTTACTTTTAAGTTAGGTTGGTTACGTAAAGGCATAAATTTACCATTTGTAAACTCTTCAGCAGGTGATGCGACACGTTCGTTACGTAATAAACTCTTAGGTGACATAACTACTAATGGACGCGCTTCTTCTGATCCACGCATTTGCGCTTGACGGCGTAATAAGTGGAAGAATTGAGCAGATGACGTTACGTTTGCAACGATCCAGTTGTTTTCTCCTGCCATCTGTAAATAACGCTCTAAACGTGCACTAGAGTGCTCTGGTCCTTGCCCTTCATATCCATGAGGTAACAGGATAACCATATTCGATTTATCGCCCCATTTCGCTCGTGCAGAAGAAATAAATTGATCAAAAATTACTTGTGCTACGTTCGCGAAGTCACCAAACTGTGCTTCCCAAATAACTAATGTTTCTGGAGATTGAATACTATAACCATATTCAAATCCTAATACAGCAGTTTCAGATAATGGGCTATTATAAATATCAAATGACGCATTTGCATCATCTAATCCGTGCATTGGACAGTATTTCTCACCCGTTTCAGTATCATATAACACTAAGTGACGATGTGCGAAAGTACCGCGCTCTGAGTCTTGACCTGTTATACGAATTGGAGTTCCATCTTTCACAATGGATGCGAAAGCTAATGCTTCTCCTTCTCCCCAATCTGCTTTTTGTCCTTCTTCTAAAATGTTTTCACGGCGTTTGAACACACGGTTTAAACGTTTGAATCCATTAAAGCCTTCAGGACGTTTTAATAGGTCAGCGTTTAATTTTTTCAGATCTTCTAATGGAACAGCAGTTTCATAATCGTCTATGCTATTCGCTAAATAATCTGGCATTTTTAATTCAGAAACTCCTACTAAAGGATTTTCCTTCATGCTTTCGTAAATTGTTTGTAATTCTTTTTGATGATTATCTTTCATCGCCTGAATTTCTTCATCTGTTAAAAGACCTTCTTCTTTTAACTGTGAACCGAAAATTTCTGTTACAGTTGGATGTTGGTCAATTTCACGATATAAAGCAGGCTGTGTAGATCTTGGCTCATCCATTTCGTTATGTCCATAACGACGATAACCAACTAAATCAATCACACAATCTTTCTTAAATGTTTGATTGTAATCATATGCAAGTTGAATTGCTTTCATACAAGCAATTGGATCGTCTGCATTTACACGAATGATAGGAATTTCATATCCTTTTGCTAAATCACTCGTATAACGTGTAGAACGTGAATCACGTCTATCTGTTGTAAATCCAACTAAGTTGTTTGCAATGATGTGTAATGTTCCACCAACACGATACCCTTTTAAGTTGCTTAGGTTTAATGTCTCAGGTACAATTCCTTCTCCAATAAACGCTGCATCTCCATGGATTAATACACTTATTGCTTTACTTAAATCTTGTTTCGGATACCCTTTTTCAGAACGATCATCTTGAACTGCTCTCGTTTTACCAGCAACTACTGGATTCACGAATTCTAAGTGTGATGGGTTATGCGCTAAATGTACACGTGTAGATGCATCATCATTTTCTACAATTCTAGTAGCACCAAAGTGATATTTAACATCCCCTGTCCAACCATAGTTAATTCCCATTGATCCTTCAGATGGTATTAACTCCTTATCTGGCGCATGGTGGAACTCAGAGAAAATTTTATCTAATGGCTTTCCTAACACGTAAGCTAATACACTTAAACGTCCACGGTGTGCCATTCCCATCATAATATGTTCAATTTTATCATCATTTGCTGATTTAACGATTCGATCTAATACAGGAACCATCGACTCTAAACCTTCGATAGAAAAACGTTTTTGTCCTACGAATGTTTTCTGTAAGAACTGTTCAAATCCTTCTACTTCAATTAAACGATGTAATAATTGTTTCTTTTCTTCCGCATCTAAATTAAGATTTAATTCTTCTGATTCAATGCGATTTAATAACCATTCACGTTCTTCATTACTGTTTACATGATCATATTCAAATGATACTTTACCCGTATAAATTTTTAGTAAAGTTTGCACAACATCATATCCAGTTTCGATGTTTGCAGGAGCTTTATCCCACAACCATGACGCTGGAATATTCTTTAAATCTTCATCTGTAATACCGTACTTATCTTGATTTAATAAATCTGTTTCTTCATGCCATCCGCCAACTGCATAAATATCAGCTTTTAAATGACCGTGACGACGAATTGCGTCCATATACTTCATTGCTGAAGTAATCTTTTTCACATCCGCACTTGAAATACCTTCTGAAACAACGTCTCCACTACTTCTATGATCCATCCACTCAGGGGCACCATGTGTATCAAACATTGTTTTTAAAGTAGGATCAACTAAACTTGGATCCTCTTTATATAAATCATATTGTTCTTCTACATATCCCATGTTTGGACCATAAAAACTATTCCATATTTTGCCGTTCGGCTTTGCACTTTGTGCCACGTCTTATACCCCCATTAGATATTGACTTTACCCGTTCACTACGGAATGATTTACTCATGTTCATTATAGAACTGTCTTGAAAGTTGAGCAACTAATAACACTTATAAAGTATAAATGTCAAATGAAATCGCTATCTTATTTTAAAAAACAGTGAAAAAAACCTATATTTTTTGAATATTTTGTTAAAACTTACGGGTAAATATATCAAAAATTACGTTTATTTTATATACAATCCATTCATCTCATCAGGCTTTTGGCCAAATTCGTTCATCTTATATGAAATGATTTCACAAAAGCAAGAATAAAAGTTATAATATGTATGTTAAGAAAGTTCCTAACTCAAAGGAGGATGAATGTGATGAAATTAGCATTAATCTTAGCTCTTTGCGTTACGTTTGTAACAGCTTGCCTAACTTCAGCATATGAATCAAAACCAGGCGTACCAACAAATAATCAATAATAAGATCGTCATGTAATGTAAATTGCATGACGATTTTATTTTATATTTGGAAATCCTTGTTGTCTAAGCGCTTCGTATATAATAATTGCTGCCGTATTAGATAAGTTTAATGACCTAACATGTTCACTCATATGTATGCGTAAACAACGTTGTTCATTTCCTGCAATGAGGTCTTTTGGAATACCTGTCGTCTCTTTTCCAAAAACAAAAAAGATTTCTTCCTCCGCATTACTAAAATCATAATCGGTATAATATTGTTCACCAAAATTTTCAATATAATAAAATACTCCATCTTCATATTGATCATATAAATCAAAAATGGATTCATATTCTATTATATTCACGTTTTTCCAGTAATCTAAACCTGCACGTTTTAACATTTTATCATCTGTTGAAAAACCTAACGGATGAATTAAATGTAACGTCGTGTTTGTCGCTAGACATGTCCTTGCAATATTTCCAGTATTAGCTGGAATTTCTGGTTGATATAATACGATATGCAATCCCACTGATGAACCTTCTTTCATATAACTTTCCATTATTATGATTGATTATATATACAAATACGTTAGAAATCATATCATTATCAATCGAATACGTAAAGTTATTTACTTTTTACTTTTAATTAAAACTAATCCTTTTTCAATTTCCTCTAAAACAATAGCTTCTTTTTCATGTTCCAATGCAACTTTTAAAGCATTTTCCGCTTCTTCGGTTCCAATTTTTCCTAAAGCCCATGCTGCCGTTCCACGTATAACTGGTCGCACATCATTTTTTACTATATCCATTAATAATTCAATAGAGGAAGTATCTTTAAAATGAGCTAATGCTATAATGGCATTTCTTTGCAATGGGTTTTTTCCACGCCAAAAACCGGATACATGTCCAAATTTTTCTTTTAATTCACGATTTGACATCGTCAACATCGGTTTTAATAAAGGCTTGGCTATTTCTCCATCCGGTTCAAACGCTTCATGTAAGTGAAAGTCGATTCCTTTATTTTTCGGACATACTGCCTGACACGTATCACAACCATATATTCTCGTTCCAATTTTTGAGCGAAACATATCTGGTAACATTTGTTTTGTCTGCGTTTGAAAGGCAAGACACATTTGCGCATTTAATGTTCGTTCTTCTACCAGCGCACCAGTCGGACAAGCCGTACGGCAAAGATTACAATCTCCACAACCATCTTCCACTCGTTCATCTTCCGTAAAAGGAATATTCGTGATCATTTCTCCTAAATATACGAACGAACCATATTCCTCTGTGATGAGCAATGTATTTTTTCCGATAAAACCAATTCCAGCTCGTTTAGCGACAGAACGATCACTTAATTCCCCAGTATCCACCATAATTTTATACTTAAAACCTGCTACACGATTTCCTATATAATTTGCTAATTGTTGCAATCGGTCACGTAACACATGGTGATAATCTTCTCCCCAAGATGCACGGCAAAATATACCACGATATGCATCTTTTTTATTTTTAGGGGGATTTTTTATTTTAGATGGGTAAGCAATTGCAACCGAAATAATTGATTGTGCTTCTGAAAATAAACGTTTCGGTTCTGTACGCTCTTCCACCGTTCCTTTTTCAAAACCAGAACTATAATTTAATCGTTCGTGGTCAATTAAACGTTGTTTTAAAGATGTGAATACATCCGCCGTCGTAAAACCAATTTTGTCAATTCCGATTTCCTCTGCATGTTGTTTAATATCTTCTTTTAATTGTTCCAATTGCATAGCTCCCACCTCCAGTCTATAAATAAATACTCTTGTAGTAATTTACATTATCCTTTATTAATTGTAAAATAAAATTGACTATATGAAGAGAGGAATGATGACGTGTCAACTTATTCTATTATTCTTTCACAAGATAAGTTTGTGCACAAAGACAGTTTACAATTTCCGTTTGAAGAACGAGCATTACAGTTTGGTGATGGAGTATACGAAGTAATTCGCGTATATAATGGGGAGCCATATTTATTTGAGTCGCATGTCGACCGTTTGTACCGTTCATTAGCTGCTATTAAAATTGATTTAAAAATAGAGAAAGAAACATTATCCTCTTTATTAAAAGAATTGATCGAACGAAACAACGTGGAAGAAGATTGTTTCATTTATTTACAAGTATCACGTGGTTCAGCGACAAGAATTCACCACTTCCCTACAGATGTAGAACCAAACCTATATGCATACATTCAAAAGCAATCCCGTAATGTTGACAATGTTAAAAACGGCGTTCGTACAATTGTCGTGGAAGATATTCGCTGGAAAAATTGCTATATTAAAAGTTTAAATTTATTGCCGAACGTTTTAGCCAAACAGGCTGCTGCTGAAAAAGGATGTTATGAGGCCATCCAACATATCGATGGTGTTGTAACAGAATGTGCTTCCTCAAATGTGTATCTAGTGAAAAATGGTAACGTATATACACATCCAGCTACCAATCGCATTTTAAATGGTTGTGTTCGGATGGCAGTAAAAGAATTTTGTGAAAAGTTAGATATTCCATTTATAGAAGAGGCGTTTACTTTAGAAGATATCCATGAGGCGGATGAAATGTTTTTAACGAGTAGTAACTCAGAGGTATCGCCAATTATTGAAGTAGACGGCAAAATGATTCAGGATGGTAAACCTGGTCCTGTTTCGACTTTACTACAAGAAACATATGAAAAAGATGCAAATATTTCAGTAAAACTAGCTTAAATTTTCTTTGATTCAAAAGGACGAATAACCTTTTAAGAAAATTCGTCCTTTTTTGTTTCGCTTAATCCTCTACATATTTATGTAAGAACTCTGTAACAGTAGCCATGAATTTTGCCTCATACATCACTCCTGCTTCACCATGATTTGCCTTCGGAAACGTAACGAGTTCTTTCTCACTGCTCGTAGCCTCAAACAATACATCGGTCATTTCAGCAGGTATGAATGTATCTGCTTCCCCTGCTATGTACAAAATTGGAACAGTAGCCTTTTTCACTTGTTTTAAAGCAGAAGCTTCTCGTAGGCCATAATTCGCTCTTAATTTTGTCACAATACTCGTTGTCGTTAAAATCGGTTCTTTCGGTAAATGGAACATCCGCGTCATTTGATAGCCAAATAAATCATAGACCGAAGTATAAGGGCTATCGGCAATGATCGCTTTTATCTCATTTGGTACATCTTCTCCACTTACCATTAATACCGTTGCAGCTCCCATCGATAATCCGTGCAAAACAATTTGCTTTTTTCCGTAGGCTTCTTCTAACGTTTCCACCCATTTGATCATATCAAGGCGATCATGCCAGCCAAATCCATAATAATCCCCTTCACTTTTGCCATGGCCACGTAGATCAGGCATAAATAAATTGTACCCAAGTTCTTCATAATAATATTTTCCATAAAGACTCATTTGTAATGCATTTCCTAAATAACCATGACCGAAAATAACCGTCTTATCACTATCCTTCTGTGGTAAATAATAGCCTTGTAATGTGATACCATCGTCACTCTGCATTGTCATTTCGATAAACGGTTGTTCATCCTTCCACTTGATCCAATCCCCTTTCAGAAATGTATCCATCGTCTCGTCTGCAACTTCTAAATCGCTATTATTTTGCAAAAATTCCTTCGGTCCACGTTCAATCGCCAAATGATAAAAATAAAAACCTGCAAGCACATCGGCAATGCATAAAAATATAAATAAACTAATGATTATTTTAAGCCAATTTTTTCGTTTCAATATCGCAAACTCCTTTTAAAAAAGGACACGAACGAATGAATTAGTTCGCCCGTGCCTCTCCCATTACAACCTTCCTATCATATGCATGTCATTAGTGGAATAATCGTCCACCTTTTGATTGAATTAATTTTTTCATCTTTTTCTGGATTGGTCCCTTTAAGAAGACACCGACCGTTATGGATATCGCCGCAAAAATAATTAGTGCAACAATATCTAAGTATGCCCGCTTCCAAATGATTCCACCTACCGCTTCACGCATTAAGTCAACACCATACGTAAATGGTAAAAATGGATTTACTGCTTGGAAAAACTCTGGCAATAAGACGACAGGGTATGTTCCACCTGAACTTGCAATTTGTAATACGAGTAAAATGATCGCAACGGCCTTTCCGACATCCCCTAACAGCGCAATGGCCGTATACACAATCGACATAAATACTAGACTTATTAATAACCCAAATATGACAAACCAGAATGGGCTACTTACTTCAACACCGAGAATAAATATATCCCCTAATGTAACAATGACAGTTTGCAATAATCCAATCGTCATAAACGTTAGCATTCGACCAGTGTACACTACTTTTGGACTTAACGTATCTTCTTCTGGAACATTTGGCGATAATAAAGAAATTAATAATAATCCACCAACCCATAAAGATAATACCGTGTAAAAAGGAGTCATCCCTGTACCATAGTTAGGAATTGGAAACACTTCATTCTTATGAAGCACAACTGGCTCTGCAAAGAATCCTTTTTCTTTTTCCGGGTCATTTAATAATAAGTCGATAATTTCTTGCATGTCTGCTTCATCTTGTACTTCCCGAATCGTATCTGCTAATGTATTTACACGATCTTGCACTTGAGGATACACACTGAATAACGTATTTAATGCTTCTTGTCCTTCATCTATTTTCGTATCTGTTTCATTTAACATTTTTTCGATTTCTGGAATCGCATTACTTATATCATTTATCATGCCTTTTGCTTCATTTACTGTTTCTTGGCCAGCATGAATTTCAGCTAACATTTTCGGTTCTATTTCATCTTCGTATTTCTCTACAAAAGCCTGTAAATCAATATCTGTTACAGAGCCAATGCTTTCCTGTAAGTCTTTGAAAAATTGTTCGTTATTTCCGATGAATGCTTTAATATCATCTGTTTTTCCTTGTACAGTTGCAATATCCTCTTTCATCGATTCCAATGTAGTAATTAACGTTTCAATCTCTTCATTTTCTTCCTCTAAATTATTTTGCATTTCTTGTAAAGATGCAATAATACCGTCGATATCCTCTGTTATCTTAGGTAATTCAGATTCGATACTTTCCACATCTATTTCTTCTAACTCTTCCTTAATTGCCTCCTCAATTTCAGCCCGTTTTTCATTTACATCTTTAAAAACAGCCTCAATTTCTTTCACTTCTTCTTTCAACGCTGGAGAAATAGCTTTTAATTTCTCCTCTACCTCATTTAAAAAAGTACTCGTTTTTTGAATCGCATCTAATCCTTTTTTTGTCACTTCTTTTGCTTGAGGAATTTTTTCGTTCGCCACATCTAACATATTGCTCGCATGTGTTAATTGTTCATCCATTTCTACAAGCTTATCGTGGATGTTCGGTAACTCTTCCTCTAATGTAAATACGTACTCTTCAAATAATTCAATTTCTGGAATCGACTCTTCTAATTCCAGTCCAATATCGTTAAATATTTCAAAGATAATTCCATTTACTGTACTAATAAATTCACTACTTATTTCCTCTACAATGACTGAGGCACCTTTATCCGTGATTTTTGGAGCAATCGCATTAATCTTTTCATTTACATAATATTCCATTGTTGCCTTTTCCGGTTCCGCTTTTACAACGGAACCTAATGTTTCAGAAAAATCTTCTGGCACGACAATCACTGCATAATAATTTCCATATTCAAGTTCTTCCATCGCTTCTTTCCGATCGACAAAATGCCAATTAAAATTCGTATCTTTTTTTAAATTATCAACTAATTTTTTTCCGACATCGATTTCTTCACCACGTACAGTTGCACCGACATCTTCGTTGACAAAACCAAGTGGGATTTGATCTGTTTGGGCATATGGATCCCAAGATGCTTTAATATTTAACCATGCATATAAAGAAGGTAAAAAGATAAGTCCACCAATTAAAACAATGGACACTATATTTGTTACAATGCTATGTAGATCTCGTTTATATAAAGTAAAAATTTTTTTCATATTTTCCCTTCCTTGTAAGTTTTCGTTTTGTCAAAAGTTTCTTAATTAAAACTTTCGTTTTCGTTAATTTCAAGCCCCTTCATTCAAAAAATCTTGCCACCCTTTATTTTAGGGCAAAATTAAGGGTACCAAGCACTCAAAAATCGCTTTTTAAAGGAAATCAATTTAAAAATATCCTCATTGTTTAAAGACATTGGAACGCATGGAAGAACGAAAAGACATTTCATTTTAAAGTGTTAGATGAACAATTATGCTTACCATCAACAAAAGCTGAATCATAACTGACGAAGAAAAGAATCGTATGTTTGTCAAAAGCGATAACATTCATTTTAATGCCATTTACATTCCAAACCCTGATTTCGCATTCGTTTTCATAGAAGTTTTGACGTTACCTAAGTTTTCAAATTCATTCTATATTTTTTAGTTTAGACTATCATAACATACTATATAAGGGAAAATTATAAAAAAAAAGAAAAACATAATGATTTGTCATATTTTTTTCTATAAGTAAGAAAAAATTATAACATATCTATATGTTTATCTAGTATTTTATGCCTCTCTTTTTTGAATTGTAATGGTCCAACTTACACCTGTACCAATATCATATGCTTGTGCAAAAGACCCTTGGTTAATCGCTACACCTAATTTATCAACTGAGTTCACATATAGTAACGGCTCTCCCAAACGACTGTCTGCAAAAGACTTCCCGTACGTCATCGCATTTTTATAAATAGTGCGACCATTATTTTCAATTGTCACATCTAATAAGTCTCCATATTGAACGTTCGCTTCAACAAATAAAGTACGACTAATATTCGTCCATAAATTCCCAAACCGAACATCTAGTATGTCAATATTCCCTTTTACGATCCCGTCTCCACCTGTTGCAACTGGATTTGGCAATGAAATAACATCAGCAACCGCTAATTCTCTCCCTACTCCTTCAAAACTTATTTCTTCTGCCGCCAGTCGTGCTCCAGTATATGCATAAATATCCCGACCGTGGAATGTATAGGACTCTCCAGAATTCGGTAATCGGTTTTTCGTTTCATCAATTTCACGTAAAGCTACAATATCAAAGTTTTCTAATACATGTGTTAATGTTCCATTATTTGGTGTAACGATATATTGATTTGTTGCTGTTTTTGCAACTACACTTAAACGGTTGGTTCCGACACCAGGGTCCACAACAGAGACAAAAACAGTCTCTTCTGGCCAATAAGAAATCGTTTGATATAACCGGTATGATCCTTCCCATATATTATATTGTGGAATTTCATGTGTTAAATCATATATATTTAAAGTTGGGTTAACACTTAATGCAACACCATACATCGCACTAACCGCCCCGTCACATAAACCAAAGTCTGTTTGAATTACTAAATGTTTTGTCATGTTCATCCCTCCAAAAATATTCGTAAAATTAAAAAACCACGTCCTTATTTATCTATAAGGACGTGGTTGGATATACGTGGTACCACCTTATTTTTTTATATGTTCACACATATAAACTTTATAAGTACGCAAATGTCCAAAAGAACATTATCAATACTTTTGCATAGCTAACGGATGCAAATCCGTCGAAACTTACTAACAATCGTGTTCAGTCCGAAACTCGAAGGCCATTTTCTGATTGATCATTTTTGCTTCTTTTCAGCTCCCGAAGCTCTCTGTAAAAAACGAGGGCAACCATACTTTCCCTTTTCAACGTCTTTAAAAATGTATACTTATTTGAATTACTAATGATTATAATTCCATATTTTTTTTAAGTCAAGGAATATTGTTAATTATCAGTATTTTCTTTTTTTATCATCCATGTTAAAATTGCGGTAAGATAGAGTAATTTCATCTTTTTTATATGCTATGGATGCATATTAGAAATGTTTTTTCTCTAACGATGTTATTGGAGTAACACACATTTCTAATATGCCTGCTTTGAACAATCTAATCGGAAAAAGGGGTGTGACTATGCGGCCAATCTTCATTGGATTATTAGCAGCATTGTTTTTTTCGTTTGCATTTATTTTTAACCGAAATATGGAATTAGCTGGAGGAAGTTGGATATGGAGTGCTTCTATCCGGTTCTTTTTTATGTTACCAATGTTACTTATATTTGTACATGTAAGAAAACAAGTACTGCCTGTTTTACAACATATTAAAAAATATCCAAAGGAATGGATCATTTGGAGTACGGTCGGTTTTAGCTTTTTTTATGCGCCGTTAACTTTTGCGACCATCCATGCACCTGGATGGCTTGTAGCAGCAACATTTCAATTAAACATTGTCGCAGGGTCATTGCTCGTCCCTTTTATTAATAAATCAAATCGATCCATTCCGATCCAAAGTGTATTTATTTCCATCATCATTATTATCGGGATTTTCATGATGCAATTGGAACATGCAGAAAACGTTCCAATCAAAGCGATTCTTTTATCTGTCATCCCGATGATTGTCGCTGCTATTTCCTATCCTTTAGGAAATAGAAAAATGATGCAACTTGTCGATGGAGAATTAAATTCCATCCAACGTGTTTTAGGAATGACCATTGCTTCCATGCCATTTTGGATTTTATTATCCATTTTTGGTGCACTATCACATGGAGCACCGACACCAAATCAACTCGTACAAGTATTTATCGTTGCGGTTTTTTCTGGGGTAATTGCAACTATTTTATTTTTCTATGCGACGGACCTCGTACGACATGACAACCATAAACTTGCTGGGGTAGAATCAACCTCTACTGGAGAAGTAGTTTTTTCCTTACTAGGTGAAATGTTATTACTTGGATTTTTCGTGCCAAGTTTTATGACGATAATTGGATTAATCCTCGTCATATTCGGGATTATTTTGCACAGCATTTTATCCCGCATACAAGATAAGCGAACATTAAAGTCAAACAGAGCAGTATCTTAATGAACGCTTTATATATTCGCTAAAAATGGAGCCACAAACTAATAGAAATAATAAAACACGAAAGATGATCGTATCAAGTGTGATTTGATTTCCGCACTTATTACCTATGCACCATTCTTTCGTGTTTTATTTGAAGCATTTCTATTGTTTCAAACCTTGTAACCTTTTTACCTAGTTTATTGCACCTTTTTGTCTTTTACGAACAACGATAAAATAAGAGCGATAAACGTAATTGCCGTTGCAACATAAAACGCAATATTTACTCCATGGACGAGCGCATCAAAATCATCTTCATGCTTCGGAACCAAGGCTGTCACAGACATAATCGTTACAAATAATGCTGTTCCAATCGAAGCCGCTACTTGACGCATCGTATTTGTCATCGCTGTTCCATGTGGAATTAATTTGTTCGGTAAAGCATTTAAACCCGCTGTTGTCGATGGCATCATAACCATCGCAATACCGACCATTCGTACAGCAAATACAACTGTAATATACGTTAAGGTTGTTTCAGACGTTAATCTCGTAAAGAAAGCGGTCGTCACCGTCATAATCGTTAATCCGGTAATTAACAACCATCTTGCACCTATTCGGTCGAATACTTTTCCTATAAACGGAGAGAGAAAACCCATTACTAATGCGCCCGGTAAAATCATAATGCCTGATTCTAATGCTGTAAATCCAGCCATTAATTGCATATAGATCGGTAAAATGGTCTCCGCTGCAATTAACATCGTAAAAACAACCATCCCTATAATCATCGTGATCGTAAATGTTCGATTCGATAAAACACGAAATTCTAAAATCGGCTCTTTTAAACGATATTGTCGCGTAATGAACATTGTTAATGTAATGGCACCAATCACTAACGACAACATAACATTCCAATTTAACCAACCGAAATTTCCGACACTACTAAATCCGTACAATAAACCGCCAAATCCGAAAACCGATAAAATAATCGACGGATAATCCACTTTCGGGAACGTACGCGTAATAATGTTTTTCATAAAAACATATCCAAAGATTAAATCCAAAATCGCTAGCGGCATAATAATTAAAAATAAATAACGCCAAGGGAATATTTCAATAAACCAACCAGCTAAGCTTGGTCCAATGGCAGGTGCAAACGAAATAACTAAGCCAGCCATTCCCATAGCAAACCCTCGTTTTTCTATAGGAAAGATCAACATAAATATTGTCATCATTAACGGCATTAACACACCAGCACCAATCGCTTGGATAATTCGTCCAACCATTAAGAATGAAAAATTAGGGGTAATAAAACAGATGAACGTCCCTACAATAAATGTTCCCATGGAGAAGAGAAAAAGCCTTCTCGTCGAAAAGGTTTCCATTAAAAACGCTGTAATTGGAATCATAATTCCATTTACTAGCATAAAAATCGTCGTAACCCATTGCCCCATATTTTCCGTTAAATCAAACTCTTTCATAATATAAGGTGTAGCGGTTATTAATAATGTCTGATTTAAAATAGCTAAAAAAGAGCCAATTAATAATACTGCTACAATCGGGCCATTTTTATGCGGTGATTCATTTCTTTCTATGTATTCTCCCATATCTCTTCCCCCTCAATACACAAAAAATTCCGTATCTATATACGGAATTTACATCATCAATATTCATATGTAAGCCACAATGCCGTAATAAATTAAAAAGTTTTAACCACCACTTTACACAAAGTGGGTGTTTGCAGTAGGTTTTCTGTTTTCCACTCAATCGAGGCATAACATCCGACCTACGATTAAAACTCCCTAATTTCTATTTAGAGGTTAAACTTTAGTAAATTACGAACATCGCAGCTCTCTATATATATGATAAACATAACAAACGAAAAAAGCAATGGAAAGAATTTACTAACTTATTCTTGACGAACTTATTTTGCTATCCATATCTCCAGTCATAAAGATATAAAATACAACTAATTTGGAGCATCATAAAAAAAGGTAGACCAAACGTAAAATACCATTTCTTCGTTTTATGACGGAATATGTACATTCCTATTATTAACCCTACTGTTCCACCTAATAATGCTACAAGCCATAAATTTTGTTCACTTATTCGATAGGACCCTTTTATTGCCCGTTTTTTATCTATCCCCATTAAAATATATCCGAATACATTCAAAGCACATACATACAGTACAAACCAATCAACCATCTCCATCACCTCTTTCTCCATCATACCATCCTTCATATTTAGAACGAACAACATCATGTCCCATTCAATCTCTTTTATAAAAAAGGATATACGTACAAGTTATTTTTCGGAAATGGAATGATTCATGTATAATAAACATATAAAGGAGGCAATTCAATGAAGACAATCATTTTTGGAGAACATGAAAAAGATACGATACGTCAATTTCATCAATGTTTACAAGTTGGTCAAGTAGTTGGTGGAGCTTTATGTGCGGATGGACATTATGGCTATTCCCAACCAGTTGGTGGTGTGGTCGTATATGACAATCAGATTTCTCCATCGGGTGTCGGATATGATATTGCTTGTGGTAATAAAGCTGTAAAAACAGATTTATTATATACAGATATAAAAGATGCTATGCCAAAAATCATGGATGAAATACAGAAAAATATTATATTCGGATTCGGAAAGAAACATCCGAATCCTCCTGACCATGCATTGTTCGATGATGATGCATGGAATGTATATAAAGAAATTGGAAAACATGAACATGATACATTAAAAGCATTAGCCCGTGCTCAACTAGGTACTACTGGATCAGGTAATCATTATGTCGATATTTTAATTGATCAAAAAACCGATGAAGTATGGGTGGCCAACCATTTTGGTAGCCGTGGATTAGGTCATCGAACAGCAACTGGATTTCTCAATTTGGCGAATGGACGAGACTTTTCAGATCGCCCTAAGAGAGAGTCAATGGAAACCCCACCAATCATTTTTAATTTAGATTCAGAGCTTGGTTCCATGTATTTTGATGCAATGAATTTAGCCGGTAAATATGCTTATGCTGGAAGGGATTATGTCATCGATGTCGTTTTACATATATTACAAGCAAACCGTATCGATGAAGTACATAATCACCATAATTTTGCATGGAAAGAAACCCATTTCGGAAACGAATATGTCGTCGTTCGTAAAGGGGCAACACCTGCTTTTCCTGGTCAACGTGGTTTTGTCGGCGGAAGCATGGGAGATATTTCTGTTATTTTAGAAGGGGTACACAGTTCTAAAAGCGAGGAAGCTTTTTATAGTACGGTGCACGGTTCAGGAAGAATTATGAGTCGTACACAAGCAGCCGGAAAAATGAACTGGAAAACGAAAAAACGTCGTGGTGGTATCATTTCCGAAAAAGATATGCTTATGGCTGTACGTGAATATGGCGTAGAATTACGTGGTGCAGGTACAGATGAAAGTCCATTTGTGTACCGAAAATTACAAGAAGTACTTGATGCACATAAAGAAACAATCCATATTTTACACGTATTAAAACCAATTGGTGTATTAATGGCGACTGATTAGTTTGTAGAATGAACTAAATCTTTGTATAATCAAATAAAATAAAGTTTATAGGAGCAATGAAATTATGTCAGTACATACACAATATAACCGTAACAAAGAAAATATCGGAAGACTGCTCGTAAAATGCCAGGATAAGCCAGGAATCGTTGCAGCACTTTCCACATTTTTATTTGAAAATGAGGCGAATATTTTAGAATCTAACCAGTTCTCAAGTGAAGAGGAAGATGGTATGTTCTACATTCGTTTTGAATATTATTTAGATGATCTTTTAATGAAAAGGGAACAATTAGAAAATGCCTTTTCTAAAATCGCAGAAAAGTTTGAGATGGAATATACATTTACGTATGCAATTAAAAAGAAACGTAGCGCTATTTTCGTTTCAAAGGAAATCCACTGTTTACAAGAATTGTTATGGGAATGGCAAAGTGGTGACTTAGATACAGATATCGCTGTCGTTATTAGTAACCATGAGAATGGCCGCGCCTTAGTTGAATCATTAGGCATCCCTTATTATTATATTCCTGCGAATAAAGATATTCGTGAAGAAGTAGAACAAAAACAAGTGTCATTAATGCGTGAATATGAAATTGATGTTTTAATTTTAGCCCGTTATATGCAAATTTTAACACCTAATTTCGTGGAACATTTCCCGAATAAAATCATTAATATTCACCATTCATTCTTACCTGCATTTATTGGAGCTAAACCGTATGAACGAGCATATAATCGCGGTGTAAAATTAATTGGTGCTACCTCTCACTATGTTACAAATGATTTAGACGAAGGGCCAATTATTGAACAAGATACAGCACGTGTCGACCATCGTAATAATGTACCAACTTTAAAGAAAATTGGACAACAAGTAGAACGACGCGTATTAACACGTGCTGTTAAATGGCATTTAGAAGATCGTGTTATCGTAAAAGATAATAAAACAATTGTATTCCATTAATAAAAAAAGATCAGGCATGAAAATGAATCTGCCTGATCTTTTAATATGCCCTTTTTTCTCTTCGTCGCTTCCAAACATAATCAACCGTACCAGATCCAACAAAAACACCAATAACAATTAAAGCTAACCCGATATAATGCCCTTTATATAATGTTTCTCCAAGAAATAAAACCGTTCCAAATAAAGCAAAAAATGTATTTAAATTTACAAAAATAGCCGTTTCTGTTGGACCAACATATTTTACGGCGTAATTATATACCATATGGCCAAAAGCCGTTGCAATAATGGCACTAAATAAAAAGATACTTCCTAACTTCGGCTCAAATAGTTTCGTTATTTGTCCAATATCCTTTTCAATGAAGAGACTTACTATAAAAATAAAAACAGATCCAACTACGAGCATATATCCCGTTAGAAGTCTTGGGTCGAATGTTGGATTTAATTTACTTATTAAAATAAAACTGAACGCCTGCATCGCCATCGATAAAAAAATAAAAATATCACCGCTTGAAAAGGACGATAATCCCTCTCCACTAGCAAGCGATGTTGTCACGATGCCGATAAATCCTATAAAAAATCCTCCCATTCGTAATTTCGATATATGCTGTCGCAATAATACAATGGCAAATAACATCGTAACAAGTGGGGCTCCACCTAAAATAATCGATGCATTTGCTCCAGAAGTTTTCGTTAAACCAATCGCTAAAAATGTATGATGCATTGCAACATTAAATATTGTAATGATAGCAATCGTTTTCCATTCATTTTTTGTAGGTAAACGAAATAACCCCATTATTTTCGTAATAATTAGCACGGAAATACCAGCAATAAAAATTCGAAATGATGTTAATGTTATCGGTTCAACATTTTTTACTAATACTGCTAAAGCCGATAAATTAAACCCCCAAATTAACATGATGAGTGCTAACAATATGTATATTCTAGTCAAATAATCACCTTTCTACTCCCCGTGCGTTCTATTCTTTCTGCTTTCTTTTCGTTGACGGCGCAATTTGTAATTGTTTCCGATATTTTGCAATCGTCCTTCTAGATATCATAACCCCTTCTTCTTGCAACATTTCCGTGATATCTTGATCAGATAGTGGATGTTTTTTATCTTCTTCTTGAATCCACGTACGAACTTTTTCTTTAATATGTTTTTGAGATAATGTTTTTCCCGTTACAGTAGGTAATGCTGTTGAAAATAAATCTCGTAAAGCAAACGTACCAATTGGTGTTTGAATAAATTTATTTGCGGTAGCACGACTTACTGTTGATTCATGCATCGCAATTTTATCTGCTACTGTCCGTAATGTTAATGGCTCCACATAGGTTAATCCTTTATGAAATACGTGTTGCTGCTTTTGGATGATGACGTACATAATATTTAATAATGTTACACGTCTTTTTTCCAGACTAGCCATCAACCAATTGAATTTAGAACGGTATCTTTGCACATATGTTTGTACTTCTTTTTCATTCGTCTGCATTAAAATTGCATCATCATTGAACGTTAATTTTGACACATAATCATCGTTTAAATGAACAACCCATTCCCCTAGTGCTTCATCATGTTCTACAATAATATCTGGTTCTATATAGACTGTTTCTTTTTTTGCGAGATGATTTGCTGGCTTCGGATGTAAATTATGTTTAATCCATTCCATTTTTTCCTCTACTGCTTCTATCGATGTTTGCAATTGCTTGGCAATTTGTTCAGTCTCTCCGTAACCAATTTCAACTAAGTGATTTTCAATTAACTGATGTAGCAACTCATCATGAGGAGCTAAATGCTTCGCTTGAATGAGTAAACAATCTACTAAACTAGTTGCACCAACACCGATAGGTTCTAATTGATGGACAATATGTAATGCCCGATCAAACTGTTCTGGTAAAATGTGCAAATGACGGATGATATCCTTTCTTTCTGTTCGTAAATAGCCATCTTCTTCTAAAGAATAGATAATGTATTCAACCACTTTTCTATCTTCATCTGATAACGAAAAAATTGCTAATTGTTCGATTAACACGTCATATAAATCTTTTTCTTCGTAAGCGGTTGCTGTAATGACGTCATGTGTGGATAATTCTGTGGAACGATAGGTACTAGGAGGCTCATTCCATTCAATGAACGGATTTTCCTCCACTTTTGCACGTACAAATTCCTGTAATTCAACTGTAGAGAACTGTAACAGTTCAATTGCTTGGCGTAAATCCTTCGTCATCGCTAGCTGTAAAGTTTGTTTTTGTTCTAAGCGAATATGCATCCAATGAGCCTCCTTTGCAAATGGTTCCTTCTATATATATATATGTTGGCATGATAGTTATACTTACTATTTACATATTCACTTAATAATTTTACTTATTTCTTTAAAGTGAGGATGCTCTGCAGAACCCATTAAATCAAATAATGCCATCTCAACAGATGTCACATATGCTCCCAATTGTTTCATTTTTTCAAGCCCTATTTCTTTATTGATAAGAGTTCTGGATGAAATGCAATCAACGACAGCTTCCACATAATAATCTTCCTTCAGTAAATCGCGAGCCGTTTGATATACACAAATATGTGATTCAATTCCTGTTAATAAAATGGATTGACAGTTTAATTGTTCTAATGTCTCTTTAAACTCTTCATTCTTGCATGCACTAAAGGTCATTTTTTCAATCGGCGATAAATTAGTTAAATGTTGTTTCACTTCATCCGATGTCGGTCCTAGCCCTTTCGGATACTGTTCCAACCAAATAATTGGGATTTCGAGAATACTCGCTCCTTGAATCATTCTTTCTAAATTCGTAAGCATTTCTTTACTCTGGTGCATAATTTTTGCTAATTTTCCTTGTACGTCTACAATCACTAACACAGTTTCATCTACATGTATCATCCTACATACCTCCATTTCCCTTTCCTCTATTTTATCATATTCCAAAAAACTGTACAGAATAGAAGTTAGAATTTTTAGATAAGTTATACAAAATCTGTTTCAAATAAAACAACCCTCTGTTCTATAACATAATAAAAGTTTATGATATAATACATATAGATAAGTTTTTATAATCATAGTAGGAGTGTTGTCATTGTTAAAAGATGATCGTTTTAAAGGAATCACGAGCGCTGATATTCGCAAAGATATCGTTGCTGGTATCACCGTTGGGGTTGTTGCTATCCCACTCGGTATGGCTTTCGCGATCGCCTCTGGTGTTAGTCCGGAGTATGGTATTTACACGACGATTATCGCCGGACTAATCGTTGCCGTTTTGGGAGGGTCCCACTTTCAAATCGCTGGGCCCACCGGTGCTTTCATTCCCATTTTGCTTGCGATAGTTCTGCAATATGGATACGAGGACTTACTCATCGCCGGAATGATGGCCGGAGTCATGTTAATCATTATGAGTATATTTAAATTTGGTAGCTTAATTACGTATATTCCACGATCTGTAACAATTGGATTTACATCTGGAATTGCCGTCATTATTTTTTCTGGACAGTTAGAAAACTTTTTTGGATTACAAAACATTGAAAAGAAGCAATATTTTCATGAAAACATGTTGGAAATTATAAACAACTTCCACACCGTTAATTTTTATAGTATTTTCATTGGAATCATTGGTTTACTTCTTATTATTTTTATTCCAAAATTTTTTCCTAGGGCACCTGTTTTATTAATTGCCTTATTAATTCCGACGATTATTTCTGTCATATTTTTTCCAGATAAAACAGCAACAATCGGGTCACAATTTGGAGGAATCCCCCAAGCACTTCCCTCCTTTATCATGCCAGAAATAACGCTTGATAAATTATATTACTTATGGGGACCGGCTTTTGCGATTGCAATGCTTGGAGGAATTGAATCCCTATTATCTGCGGTCGTTGCAGATGGAATGACTGGTAAACAGCATCATTCAAATAAAGAATTATTCGGTCAAGGAGTCGCAAATATCGTCACACCATTTTTTGGGGGAATTCCTGCAACAGGGGCCATTGCACGTACTGCAACAAATATAAAAAGTGGAGCTGTGAGTCCATTTTCAGGTATTTTCCAAAGTGTATTCGTGCTTGCAACTTTATTATTGTTCGCACCGTTCGCTTCACATATTCCATTAGCGAGCATGGCACCAATTTTAATGGTCGTTGCTTATAATATGAGTGAATATAAAACGTTCACGAATATGCTCAAAATGCGAACATCTGATTCACTCGTATTGATTACGACTTTTCTATTAACAGTATTCGTTAACTTAACAGTTGCTGTTCCGGTCGGATTATTACTTGCGATGGTTTCATTCGTTCGTCGTATTAGTTCTTTATTAGAGGTGGAATCGATTAAACCAGAAAAATATGTGCAGGAGAAAAAAGTCCAAGCGAATTGCCCAAAAATTGCTAGCTTTACGATTCGTGGTCCATTATTTTTCGGTGCTGCAGATCGTTTCGAATCCATCTTATCCCGAGCTATTCACCGTCGTCCAAAAGTATTAATATTAAAAATGCGTCACGTATCCATGATTGATGCAACAGGGGAAGCGAACTTAGCATCATTTATTCAACATTATTTGAAACATGGTGGTACCGTGCTTATTGCGGAACTAGATGAAGCACCTTTAGAAATATTAAAACGAAGTGGATTATATGAAACTATCGGGGCACAACATTTCTTCTCTGACACAACAGATGCAATCAATCAAGCATTGAATTTAATTGATGTATCGAATTGTCCTTACTGTCAAAAAAATGGCGTAAAAAGCTGTAGTGTATATAAACAAATTCGTTCATAAACTAATATGTATTGCTTAAAATGATTCACGAGGACATTTTCGTATAAAGTAGAGGATGATATAATATGTTGGAGTTAGCCAATGCTGACTCCAACGGTTATTATTCCATTATTGGAATGTGTGAAAGAAAAGAATTTTACAGCGCTGTCGTATACACTAAACGCTGTTGACCAATCGTTATACTTTCATTACATAAAGAAAAGCATTAAGACAATTAAAAAACATATACCGTAATATCAAGCATAGCTTGATATATGAAACGTAGGAAATGTACGTAGACTCCTGCGTAAGAAAAGGCCTAAATAAGACAAGGGAAGGCAAATCCTAAACTTGGCTTAGCCACCGGCACCATTTGATAAAGAGCTCAAAAAGAAAGAGCAGTGGTTTAACCACCGCTCTTTCTTTTTATATAGTTAGATTGAAATGGAAAACAATAATTATTATTCTGCACCTAATCCAGTGTGAGAACGAACAGACATTTCTGCAAAGATTTTATCGTTATCTTCTGGCTTCGTCATTAACGAAACAATCACACCAGCTAAGAATCCTAATGGAATACTAACTAATCCTGGGTTCGTTAATGGGAAGATAGCTGCATCCCCCATAATTGGTGGACTTATTAAAATTAATATAACAGTTGTAAAAGTACCTGTTAACATTGATGCAACCGCACCTTTTGTGTTGAATCGTCTCCAGTAAATCGAGAAGATAATAACTGGTAAGTTTGAACTCGCACCAACTGCGAATGCGTACGTAACTAACTGAGCAACGTTGAAATTTTTCGCTAAAATTCCTAAGATGATCGATACAACCCCGATTACGAAAGCTGTAATACGAGCAACTTTGAATTGTTTACGTTGATCAACTTCTCCACGTTTAATAACGTTCGTATAAATATCATGTGCGAATACTCCTGCACCTGTAATTACTAACCCAGCTACAACCGCAACAATTGTCGCGAATGCTACTGCTGAAATACCAGCCATGAAAAGTTCTCCACCTAGTGTTCCTGCTCCTCCACCTAAAGCTTGTGCTAATAATGGAGCTGCCATGTTTCCTCCACCACCAGCTTCATTGATTGCATCTTCTCCTACTAACGCAGCAGCAGCGAAACCGATGATTGCAATGATGAAGTAGAATGAACCGATAATGACCATACCCCAAACAACGGATGATCTAGCAGCTTGTGCTGTCGGTACTGTAAAGAAACGAACTAATAAGTGAGATAAACCTGCTGTACCTAAAATTAATGTTAAACCTAATGATAATAAATCAATTGGGTTCGTATATAAGTGACCTGGTGTTAAGAACTGCATTCCCTGTCCACCAACTTCACCGAAGCGCCCAATGTTTGCACCATCAATAATCGTTCCAAATAAGGAAGATAAGTTAAACTTAAAGATAATTGCAATGAAAATTAGCATTAATAACATCGCAGCCATTAAAATAACTGCTTTAATGATTTGTACCCAACTAGTAGCTAACATTCCACCTAATGTAACATAAATCATCATTAGTACCCCAACGATAACTAATGAAATTTCATATGGAATACCTACTAATAAGTTAATGATTGCTCCCGCACCAACTAACTGTGAAATCATATAGAAAGCTGTAATAGCCATCGTTACAATCGCACCTGCTGTTCGTACTGGACGCTGCTCTAGACGGTAAGAAATAACGTCTGAAACGGTAAAGTTACCTGAGTTTCTGAAAGGCTCTGCAATAATGTAAAGTACGATTACATAACCCATTAACCATCCGATTGAATACATGAAACCATCATATCCGTGTAATGCAACTAGTCCTGCAATCCCTAGGAATGACGCAGCACTTAAGTAATCCCCTGCAATCGCTAACCCATTTTGGAACCCTGTTAAGGAACGACCAGCAGCGTAGAAATCACCAGTACCAGACGTTCTTTTTGATGCTAGATATGTAACATACATCGTCAGTGCAATAATAAGACCAAATAATACAATACCAAATATTTCAGCTGAACCCATGATTTACGCCTCCTTTTCTACCGTTTCTGGTCCATATTTTTCAATAATTTCTTCTACTCGTCGGTCGTATGAACGAGCAACAAATACATATAAAAATGCAAGCCCCCAAATTACTAAATAATATGATATACCGAATAAATACCCGAATGTAAAATTAGCAAAAACAATTTTTGTCATCAGTGGCTTTGCATATGCTGACAATACAGGGAAAATTAAATAGTAAATCAAGAACAAAATTGGTACCGGGAAAATAAATGCGTACTTCTTACGTTTTAATTCCTGGAACTCTTCCGTTTTCTCAATCTTTTCAAACTCAATATAATCCCTTGCAACCATTGTATTACCTCCTTTTAATATTTTATGAAAACGCTTTAATGTAAACGCTTTAAAAGCATGATACCAAATAAGGAGGTTATTTGCAGTAGTTTTGGGTGAATGGTACAAATTTGTGACTAAATGGTAACATTTTATTGTCAAATGTATTTAATTACTGAATTTTTCGAATAATGCCTTCCTTGCTGAGCGACTGACAGGCACAGTTGTTTTTTGTTTATCTTTCAATGTAATGTTATAAGCCCCATTAAACCAAGGAGTTATTTCTAATATATGATCTAAATTCACTAAATAACTACGATGCGTTCGAAAAAATGAAAAACCTTCTAATTTTTTTTCTAATTCTTGTAAGGTCATTTTACTTTCAATGACACCATTTTCTGTATGAATTTCTAACATTCTTTGCGAAGGTACAGCATAATAAATCGATTCTGGGGATAAAACGATCATTTTTTCACCATCATCAATTAATAATTTTGTCGTTGTAACACGTTCCTGTTTGAAACTTGATCTTGTCGATGCGGATTTTTCTGCAACACGTTTTCGAACACGTTCTAATGCTTGTTGCAAACGCACTTGATCAAATGGCTTCAATAAATAGTCGACCGCTTCCATCGAAAATGCATCTATCGCATATGCGTCATATGCTGTTGTAAAAATAATATATGGAGCATCGTTCGTCGAATCTAATATTTGTTTTGCCGCCTCTACTCCAGATAGACCAGGCATTTCAATATCTAAAAAAAGGACATCTGGTCGATGTTCAAAATATAAATCTAGTAATTCCTCTCCAGTAGCTGCACTTGGCAAAATATGAATATCTGCTTCTCTTTCTAATAAATAAATTAATTCTTCTCTTGCTAAATACTCATCTTCTGCTATCATCACGTTCAATTTCATCGTTGTTCCTCCTTACAGAAATACTATTCGGAATATAAAAATAGACAATACTTCCACCTTCACGTAAATTTTTAAATTGCAAACTACTCTCATCTCCCAATAAACTTATTAGCCTTTGATTCACATTAAACAATCCTACACCACCATGATCAATCTGATCTGTTTGACTTGTCGTTCTCCCTTTTTGATATAAAGTGTCTAACTTTTTCGGATCGAACCCAATCCCATTATCTTTCACACTAATTTTTACATAATGTTTTTCTCGTTCAATTGTTACATCAATCTTCCCACCAGATGCTTTGTTTTTCAACCCATGTTGAATACTATTTTCAACAAGTGGTTGGATGGTAGATGGTGGTATTTGAATATTCATGACAGTTGGATCTACTTCGAAATTTATATGTAACTGCTTGGAAAATCGCGTCTGAATAATCTCGATATATGCTCGAACATGTTCACACTCTCTTTCTAGTGATATGAGCGATTCGGATGTAATACCTAAATTAAATCGCATAAAACTAGCTAATTGTAAAGTAATATTTCGTGCTTTTTGTGGATCAATTCGAAATAATGTCGCAATTAAATGTAGCGTATTAAATAAAAAATGTGGATTTATTTGTGCTTGTAAATTACGTAACTCTGCATCTACAATATTTTTTCGTAAGTTTTCATTTGCAATCACTTTCAATTGATTCGAAATTAATTTTCCTAATCCTTGTGCCAATACAATTTCAACTGGTCGAATATGTTGCGATTTTGTAAAATAAAATTGAATAATACTTTTCGAACCATTCGTGGAGGTAATTGGAATAATAATACATGCTTCTAACTGACAAGATGGCTCTGGACAGTCGATGTCAGCTTTACGATAGGCGACCTTTACTTCATCTGATTCAACCGCTTCTAATAATAGTCCTTTTTTTTGAACTGGTCCTAATGTATGGTGGTCTGCCCCAATTCCTTTAAACGCTAATAGTTCATCTTTTACAATGACAGATATCGCTGCAATATCTAAACGGTCATATAATAATGATGCAAGTCCTTCCGCACGTTCTTTTGCTGATGTCATCCGCAAAAAAGGTAGAGCCTCTTCTGCAATGGTCAATGCTTGTCGTGTTGCTTGAGCTGCTTCATTTTCTTGTTCCGCTAAAACTATTCCAATCATCGCTGTAAAGACGGCAATCGCAATACTACTAGCCAAAACAAGTGGTAATCCGATGACATTCACAAACTGAATCATCTGTTCATTTTGAGGATATAATACTAATAATAATTGCATTTGTAAAATAGGTGGGAAGACTCCAATAAACAACGCTTGAATCGGCGAAATAACACGAGCTTTAGAAAAAAAACGACCAGTTAACCCTGCTAATAAACCTGTTAATGGATTAATGAGCACATTTGCTACCCAACCAATTCCACCTAAAAAACCTAAATGAATTCCAACAATAATTCCTGCTCCTAATCCAACAAGTGGTCCACCTAACAAACCAGCGATAACAATGGCAATAATACTTAAACTAATAAGCATTTCATCAGGTTGTACGACTGTCACTATTCCGCGATTAATAATCGCACCATCTTTAAAAATTAACCCAAAATGAGAACTAACAATCCCAAAAACACCAAATATAAACGAATGAAGCATGACTGTTTTTGCGTCGAATTCACGATATAACATCGTTTTAAAACTAGGAATTCGTGTTAAGACGAATGCAATAACTAACAATAATCCAATTCGTTCTAATAGAATAATCGTCAATTCCTTCATTCATCTACACTCCTCACATCTATCCCCGTTTGTGCCTTAATATAAAAAGCCTCATAATCTACTAATTCCTTCGAAGGGAATAAGTATGATCCGACTATTGCTCCTAAAAATCCAATTGGTATAGCAATAATACCTGGATTATATAAATTAATGATAGGATCACGTAAAAATAACCCGTCATTTACATTCATTGCATGTGGGCCAACGATTAATAAGGTAATAGATGCAACTAACCCTAGTATCATCCCAATAATTGCACCAGCTTCACTAAACTTTTTCCAATAAATCGTCAATAAAATAACTGGCAAATTGCTCGATGCCGCAATAATAAACGTTAATGACACTAAAAATGTTACATTTACATTTTTTAAGCCTAATGCAAAAATTGTTGAAACGAATCCAATAGCAAGTGCAGATAATTGAGCCGCACGTAATTGCTCTTTTTCCGTTGTTTTTCCTTTTTTTATAATATGATGATATATATCATGTGAAAAAGCTGTCGTTGCTGAAATTACAAGTCCTGCTACAACTGCTACAACTGTCGTAAACGCAATAGCGGCAACAAATGCTAACAAAAAGTCCCCGCCTAGTGCTTTCGCTAATAATGGTCCTGCTAAATTTCCTGTAGAATCTTGTTGAATTAACGTATCATACCCAACAACAGCAGCAGTTCCTAAACCTAAAACAAGTGTCATTAAATAAAACACACCAATAATTCCGCTCGCCGTTAAAACAGATTTACGAACTTCTTGTACATTTTGTACCGTATAAAAACGAATTAAAATATGTGGCAACCCTGCTGTTCCTAAAACGAGTGCGATATATAAGGAAATCATTTCTAATGGACTTCCTAATAAATGTCCTGGCATAAAAAATTGATCCCCAAGTGGAGTCCCTAATTTTACTTCTTCTATTAAAGTCATTAAATCCCAACGGTAATAAGAAAACACAATTAACGATAGTAAAAATGTCGACGTCATTAATAATATCGTTTTGACAATTTGTACCCATGAGGTCGCAATCATTCCACCAAAAACGACATACACCGTCATTAAACTACCAATAATTAAAACAGACGTACTATAGTTTAAATCGAGCAAAAGACGTAAAAGTAAACCGGATGCAACTAATTGTGGAATCATGTAAAAAATAGAAATAATAAATGACCCTATAGCCATTAAAATTCGAATGTTTTTACTCGGAAAACGCTCACAAATAACATCACCTAAAGAATATTTCCCTAGATGATGAACAGGTTCCGCAACAAAAAATAAAACGACTAAATAAGAAACTAAAAATCCTAAAGAATATAAAAACCCATCATAACCATTCAGAGCAATTGCTCCGATAATGCCAAGAAATGATGCTGCACTAATATAATCCCCTGCAATTGCCATACCATTTTGTACACCTGTTAAACTTCCAGCAGCAGTATAAAATTGCATCGTCGTTTTACTTCTTCTTGCAGCCCAATATGTAATGATTAACGTACAAATAACGATACAGACGAAAAACAAAAAATATGTAAAGTTCATTCTATTGCCTCCCGTCTTATCTCCTGAACCATCGCATCTAATTTTCGACATTTAAACCAGTACAACGTGCCAATGATCCATGTCATTCCTATTTGTAAAAACGCGAAAATCCATGCATATGTAATAACTCCAAATGGTGCTTGTTTCATAAAGTTTGGAAAGAACCCTAACGCAATTGGTAAAAACATATAAAAAACAATCGCAAAAATCGTTACTTTAATGAGAAAACTTTTTCGGGCATGACGCCATTTTTCATAGTTTTCCATACAGTTCCCTCCTCAAAATGGTTGGTTGGAAATTTTGTTAAAAATCCGAACGGGAATATATATTTCCATCGTTCGGATTTCCTATTTATCATATTTTTATCTATATTTTATTCCATGCTCCACATAATCGTCCATTTATGTAAACCGTATTCCTTATTGGAATGTTGCTCCTAATTTTGTCACAATTTGTTTCTTACGTGACACGACACCTTCTAATAATGCACGATTTGCAGCAAGTTGTACTTGGAAAGCTTCTTCCACGTTTTTGCTTGCATTCCCTAATGCTAATGCTTCAGAATTACTATTTAAAATATCCGTTACGACTAATAAAAATAAATCAAGCTCTTTCTCCTCGATAATCTTTTCAATTGCCGCTTCAAATTCCGCTTGTTTCGTGTAAACAGCTTCTACGTCCACAGCGTTTACTTGTGCTATCTCCACTTTAGCTGATCCCATTGTGAACTCTTTTGCATCCATTTCAAGTAATTCTTCTACCGTTTTATCACTTAAATCTGTTCCTGCTTTTAGCATGTCTAACCCATATACATTTACATCTACCTCTGCAATTGCTTCTAATGCTTTTGCAACTTTTACATCTTCCTCCGTACATGTTGGTGATTTAAATAATAACGTATCAGATACAATCGCCGACAACATCAATAATGCATTCGTTTTAGAAATTTCTACATTATTTTCTTTAAAAATTTTATACAAAATCGTCGCCGTACATCCAACAGGCTCCGCACGGAAATATAATGGATCTTGCGTTTCAAAGTTCGCGATGCGGTGATGATCAACTACTTCTGCAATTTTCACGTCACGAATATTATCGACTGATTGTTGGAATTCATTATGATCCACTAAAATAACCGCTTCTGCATCTTCTACTTTCTCAATCAAGCGTGGTGCCTCTACTTTTGCATAGTTTAATACATATTCCGTTTCTTTGTTTACATTTCCTAAACGAACGGCTTCTGCATCTACACCTAATGCTCTTTTTACATCCGCATATACAAGTGCTGAACAAATTGTATCTGTATCCGGATTTTTATGACCAAACACTAATATTTTTCCCATGTTCATACCCCTAATTTTTATATTATTTACTCTTCTAGATTATCATATTTTTACAAAATAATGAATATATAGCGTTATTTTTACAGTTATTCGATGTAATGGAATGACTTATGATAAAATAAAATGAGATCAAAGTAAAAGAGGGTTTATATGAATAAAGTAATTATCGTCGGTGGAGGAATCGTAGGCGCCGCTTGTGCTTATGAACTTATCCGTAAAAATGTCGATGTAACAATTATCGATGCACATAAAAAAGGACGGGCAACATCTGCCGCGGCTGGTGTCATTTGTCCATGGTTAACGCAACGCCGAAATAAAGCATGGTTTCATTTAGCGAGAGAAGGAGCTTTATATTACGATACATTAATTCCTGAACTCGCAAAAGACGGAGAAACAAATACTGGTTATAAAAAGGTCGGTCTTATTCGTCTTGCCGAGCAAAAAGAAGCATTAGAACCATTCGTACAAATTGGAACAGAACGCCGAAAACAAACGCCACAAATCGGGGAAATGAATATCCTTTCACCTGAAAAAACGAAAGAGCTTTTCCCATATATAGAGAAAGATTTTTATGCTTTATATGTAGAACATGCAGCAAGAGTAGATGGACGTCTATTACGTGATGCGCTTATTTCAGCAAGCATAAAACATGGTGCGACTTTTATCAAAGGACATGCAACGTTGATGCGACATGGAAGGAAATTTATCGGGGTACAAGTTGGTACGAAAGAAATTTCGGCTGATAAAATCATCGTTGTAAACGGGGCATGGATGAAAGAAATTTTTGCAGAATCAGGGATAGGTGTCGATGTTCGACCACAAAAAGGACAAATTATCGACTTATACACTGAAGGTAATACAAATCATTTCCCTGTCGTAAAACCACCTAATAATCAATATTTACTTACATTTGATGACGGGAAAATCGTCATCGGGGCAACCCAAGAAAATACAGATGATTTACAACCGACAAGCACTGCTTTTGGGGTCCACTATATTTTAGACCAAGCATTAACCTATGCACCACAATTAGCAACTAGTCATGTCAATGAAATTCGTGTTGGTTTCCGTCCGACGACATTCAATCACGCACCAATGTATGGACCGATTCCTAATTATGAAAATATTTATATCGGTACGGGTTTAGGTGCTTCAGGTTTAAATACAGGACCATTTATGGGCACGCAATTGGCAAAAATGGCCCTAGGTGAACCACTAGATTTGAACCCAGCAAATTACAAAGTGGATGACATCATATGTGATAAAATATAAAAAAATACGAATGGTAAAAAGTCGAACACATGTCTATGATCACTTAAACATTTTTACCATTCGTGTTTCATATCATTCTATTTATCATCGTGCAGTAAAACGTTCTAAGCGAAACATGTCTAATGTTGCATGTAATTTCCCTTCTAACGCACTTTTCACTAATGCTTCCCCAATACTACTTGCAAATTTAAAGCCATGTCCGGAAAAACCACAAGCATAAAATATATGTTCACTTTGTGGATCGACATCAATAATAAAATGTTCATCAGCAGAATTCGTATATAAACAAGTCTTTCCTTCTTTTAATGCATTGTTTGCTCCAGGGATAAATCGTTCTAAAAAATAACGTAAATCTGCTTCATCTGATGGATATGTACCAAAATCTTGTGTTAATTTCTCAGGATCCATCGGCATTCCACCATCATCCCGCCCAATTTTTAAACCTGTTTCGTTTATGTTCGGGAATCCATAAGCCCCATATGTTTCCGTTTCATCTTCTATATAAAAACATGGAAAATGTTCTTTACTATATATTTCCTCCTCCGCTTCAAAAAATGCAAAACATTTTCGTGTTGGTACAATTGGTAAATCAATATGTTGGAGTAATTGCTTTGCATACGCCCCTGCTGTTACAATAACCTTTTTCGCTATATACGTTTCTGAGTTCGTTTCTATATAAATGAAACCTTCTTCATTTGGATAAAACTTCTCTACTTTTGTATTCGGTCGATATGTTGCACCATGATGTATCGCCATGTTCTTATATGCTTTCATCGCCTTCTCACAATATATAAACCCTGTATCCGGTTCATAATATCCAATATAATCGTCTGGCACTGTAAATCCTTTCCAACGCTTATTAATTTCCTCTCCTGTTAACACTTCAACAAGTAAATCATTTTCTTTTGCAGATGCGATACTTTCTCGAACAAAAGCAGATTGCTTTGGACCTACTCCAACCACACCGACCTTTTCCAATATCGTTTCTCCAGACTCTTTCGCTAATTGTTCCCATAAAAATTGAGCCCGTTTAGCAAGCCGCACATAGTCTCGCCCTTCCCCATATGCTTGGCGAATCATTCTAGTATCCCCATGGTGACTTCCTTTCATATGTGGTGGATCATATGCATCAATAAGTAACGTCTTTACATTTTCCTTTGCTGCATATGCACCTGCAGCCATTCCTACAGAACCTGCTCCGATAATTGCAATATCAAATACATTCGTTTGTTCCATCATGTTCCCCCTACAAGTTTTTATATACGTGCGCTTTTTCCCCTGAAACACGCACTTCCACTTTTCCTAAAAATTGATTAAAGTATTCGTATGAATATTGAAAAATAGGGCTTTGAATGAAGGTAAAAATAAATGTGAAAATAAAAATTGGTCCACCAATTAAAAATCCAATAACTAAAACCGAACATTCTGTCATAATTCGAACCTTCCCTATCGACATACCAACCTTATCAGCAATAGATAACATAAAGCCATCACGTGGACCTGCCCCAATTTGTGCTGCATTATAAAGGCCACCACCAAAGCCCATTAAAACAATCCCTATCAACATCACACAAATATCAAACATAGTATTTGTTGGAACAGGTAATAATCCTGTCCACATATAAAAGTCGACGAATACTCCAACTAATATGGCATTTGTAAACGTCCCAAATTTTATATATGATTTATCTAAAATAAATGCAACGAATATTAGAAAAAAACCAATAATAATATTCCAAGAACCAATCGTTAACCCTAGTTTTTCAAATAGACCAACAGATAAGACATCCCATGGATGAATCCCTAAATATTGCATTTGAATCGATAATGTAATCCCAAAACTAAAAATGAATAGCCCGATTACATACGTACAAATACGAATATAAATCAAACTGACCACTTCTCTCTTATTTTTACTAACTATTCATATAGATTTTATCACTTTCATTATAGCACAACAAAAAAAGAACAGTATTTCATGTTATTACATGCAAATACTGTTCAGATGTGAAAATCTATATTAAAAGTCTACTATTCTACCTTTGCTATTCGATTTTTTATTCACCACTTCTTTTCCATCATCCTCTAAATCTATCAAATCCTCATCAGCAAATACGATATAAGATTTAGAACGCATTAAAATATGGGGTTTTATGTTTGTGGTCGTCGCTAAATGTTTAATAGATGTAAACGGTCCCTCTTCCTCACGTTTCTTAATAATCTTCTTCGCTAAAAATAGTGGAATAGAAGGTAATTGCGCAATTTCTTCTTCATTTGCTTTATTTATATTGATTTTCTTTATCTCTTTCGGCTCATTTGCCCGTTTACTACTTGGCTCCATCTTGTTCAGTTCATTTTCCAGGCTTACATTTCCATCTGAATATGAGCCTATGTTTGTCACATATTGCCCTTGATGCGCCATTTGAGTATTTTTTTCTCGCTTCTCTATCATTCGATTTTCTTAAACGAGCATTACTTTTTCCAGTTTCAGATACTAACCCATCTGTTACACTCCATGTATATAAATTACGTTTCGTCTTTATGATGTTTTCATCTTCACATATTCGTCTAATATCTGATATTACTCTTGATTCCTCCCAAGTAGAGATGGATAAAAAAGCAAATCTCGCTCGTAAATAATTTGATAGTCTTGTAATAAAATCTCTGTCTTTTAGCAAAAATATTTTCCTCCTCTATGTAAAAAAAGCAAACTAACCCTTCCTGTCCAGCTCTCGCCATTAATTTCTCATACACTTGTTGTTGCACGATACTTGTATACTCATCTACCACACTTTCAACAAATTCCGCTGCATCTTCTTTTTTAAATTGTCATTTTATGTGTTACTTTTTTTGCTAGTAGAGACGATAAAAATTACATATAAAATTATCAATTATGACTGCATATATTGTATTTACTAAATCCCTTATTTTTCGAACGACTTGATAATCTGTTTGTCTGCCCTCTCCTCCTATTATAATCCCTACCACCTTACCGTAGGCTACCTACTAATAGCATAATTACGTTATGCCGTTATCCTCCTGGATTTGATTTCGGAGGCCTTTCATTCTAAAGGTAAATTCACTTGTTTTCTATTCTTGTGTATAAAGTGCCAGTTAATTTCTTCATCAACATCCAATATTGTAGAGCCGAAATTTAGATATAAAAAAACGCCTTAACGAGTCATTCTCGTTAAGACGTAGTATATGTATAAGTTATAAAGTCCGCCTAAATAAAATGTTTGGAGGCGGCAACCGGATTTGAACCGATGATAGAGGTTTTGCAGACCTCGGCCTTACCACTTGGCTATGCCGCCATAAAATTATAAGCGGAAGACGGGATTCGAACCCGCGACCCTCTCCTTGGCAAGGAGATATTCTACCACTGAACTACTTCCGCAAGCAAGCTGGGCTACTAGGATTCGAACCTAGGAATGACGGAACCAAAATCCGTTGCCTTACCGCTTGGCTATAGCCCAATGTATAAAAAAGGGGCGACCGGTGGGATTTGAACCCACGCGTGCCGGAGCCACAATCCGGTGCGTTAACCACTTCGCCACGACCGCCATCATATATCATTAGGTATTGCTATTGGCAGGGGTAGTAGGAATCGAACCCACATCAAAGGTTTTGGAGACCTTCGTTTTACCATTAAACTATACCCCTATATTAGAGAAATGGTGGAGGGGGGCAGATTCGAACTGCCGAACCCGATGGGAGCGGATTTACAGTCCGCCGCGTTTAGCCACTTCGCTACCCCTCCGAATGATTACATGAAATATAAATGGTGGCTCAGGACGGAATCGAACCGCCGACACAAGGATTTTCAGTCCTTTGCTCTACCGACTGAGCTACTGAGCCGTTTTTTTATATGGCGATCCGGACGGGACTCGAACCCGCGACCTCCAGCGTGACAGGCTGGCATTCTAACCAACTGAACTACCGGACCACAATGTATCTAATCGAAATACCATGTAATAATTTATCATTTATTATGTATTTAGTCAAATGAATCATCATTCATTTTAGAAATATTTTGGTTGCGGGGGCAAGATTTGAACTTGCGACCTTTGGGTTATGAGCCCAACGAGCTGCCAGACTGCTCCACCCCGCGATATAATAAAATATGTTTTTTTGCTCGTTATGTGTTTGGTGGTATCGTCGTACTATCGTACTCCATCCAATAATAAAGCAAAACTTTAGGGAAATGGTGGAGGATGCAGGGCTCGAACCTGCGACCCCTTGCTTGTAAGGCAAGTGCTCTCCCAGCTGAGCTAATCCTCCATGTATGTAAAGTCTTTTAAAATAAATGGTGACCCCTACGGGATTCGAACCCGTGTTACCGCCGTGAAAGGGCGATGTCTTAACCACTTGACCAAGGGGCCATGATATAAAAAGGTATTCTGGCGGAGAGCAAGGGATTTGAACCCTTGAAACCGTGACCGGTTTACATGATTTCCAATCATGCTCCTTCGACCAACTCGGACAGCTCTCCGAATGGCTCCACAGGTAGGGTTCGAACCTACGACCGATCGGTTAACAGCCGATTGCTCTACCACTGAGCTACTGTGGAATATGATTGTTATATTGATACCCGTTTGTTCCTATGTAATCTTCATGTGGTCGCCTCCGGTCCTATCGGTCCTCGGCGCAGTTTAAATGTTTTTCAAACATTTAATGCTCTACCACTGAGCTACTGTGGAATATGTATCAATAACTTTTCAGTATATTTATAAGTGGAAGTGAATCTTTATTCGCTTACACCTTTTTTATTATACTATGTTTTTTACAAATTGCAACTTTTTTCACTTTCACTTCGTTTGCCACTTATTTTAGCGACAACTTATATTATATCTCTTTATAAAAATAATGCAAGCAAAATGTAAAATGTTTTTTAAAAACTGTATATTTACACGCTTTATACAATATTGTTGAGGCACCAACTAGAATCCTCTCCAGCAGATGCCTATTTATTATAATATCAACTGATCTATTTTTTCAACTAAAGTGATTATTTCTGGTTTACTTACTTGTGCATCCGCACCTACAGACTCTCCCTTATGAAAGAGATCACGTGTAATTAAAGAAGAGAAAATGATAATAGGTAACGTATTTAAATGTTCGTTTTTTTTCACTTTATCTGTTAAATGATGTCCATCCATTTGCGGCATTTCAATATCTGAAATCAATAAATTCACTTCATCCTCTAATGTAAATGATTCATTTTTAGTTGCTGCCTCTAAATACTCCCAGGCTTCCTTACCATTTTCAAAAAATTTTAAATTTCCATACCCCGCTTCTGTCAAAGTATCTTTTAATAATTGACGTAAAATCGCTGAGTCTTCCGCAATCATAATTTTCTTTGTAGAACGTTCACGTGGTCCTAATTCTTTTATTTGTTCAATATTCACTCCAGAGTTAGGATCGATTTCGACAACAATTTTTTCAAAATCCAATAAAATAGACATTTGTTCTTCTAATTTAATAATCCCAATGGCGTATGCTTGGTTACCAGCAGATAAATCTGTTGGCTTTTCAATTTGTTCCCAAGAAATGCGGTAAATTCTTGAAACATGGTGTACACGAAAAGCAATCTTCACCTGGTTTAATTCAGCAATAATAAATTTATCCATTTTCGGATCCTCTGATTGTTGGATTCCCAATACTTTTGCTAAATCAACGACTGGCAACACTTCTTCACGTAATCGTATAATTCCTTCTACATCCGGATGTGAATTAGGTATTGGTGTTACTTGTACAGCATTTATAATCTCTCTTACTTTCAATACATTGATTCCAAAGACATTCACACCAACTTCAAACATTACTACTTCAAGTTCATTTGTACCACTTTCTAATAAAATATTCGTTTGTGATGAGCTCATCGTTACGCCCTCCTACCTTTTAACACTACTAAAGTACTATTACAATTATAACAGAAAGAAGTAATAACTCAATATAAAGATGGGGTATTAAAGATATTTTTAAATATGAAAGTAATTTTTATCTGTTATGTGGATAAAAACTGTTCGTCCACAATTTTTCACCAACTGTGTAAAGTTTTGTGCATAAATAGATGTTTTTTTGTATGTTATCAAAAAATGCTTGTGGATGATCTTCTTTAAAGTAAAATCCCCTTGTGGATGAGCGTGAAATGGGGATCATTTTGTGAATAACGTGGATACTTTTTAACGTTTCAATTTTTGGAACGAGGAACTCATTGTATACTGGAATGATATTTTCATGCAAGTAAAAGGACGAATGCGCTTTTCACATTCGTCCTTTTGTATATAGTTATTTTACTAAATTATGTTTTTCAACGAACTCATCTAAAATATTTTGTAAGTTCGGTGTCGTTACTTCGTCTAAATCATAGTACACTCTTGTTGTTGGCTTTTTAATATCAATAACTCTATTTAAATCCATCGGTGTACCGATAATGACCGCATCACAATCAGCATTATTAATTGTCGCTTCTAAATCTTTTAATTGTTGTTCTCCATATCCCATTGCAGGTAAAACTGTATCGATATGAGGATACTTTTTAAATGTATCAATTAATGAACCGACACCATATGGTCTTGGATCTACAATTTCAGTGGCGCCATATCTTTCAGCCGCAACAGATCCAGCTCCAATTTTCATTTCTCCATGTGTTAATGTTGGACCATCTTCAACGATCAATACTCTTTTTCCTTTGATTAACTCTGGATTGTCGATGGAAATCGTTGATTCAGCTTTAATAATTTGGCTGTTCGGTACATGCGTTTTAATATTATTTTCTACAATATCAATAGATTGCTGATCCGCACTATCAATTTTGTTAATAATACTTACATCCGCCGTTCTAAAACATACCTCTCCAGGATAGTAAGATAATTCATGTCCAGCACGGTGTGGATCTAAAACATTAATCGCAAGGTCCGGCGTATAGAATGAATAATCATTATTTCCACCATCCCATAAAATAACGTCACATCCATCTGGATCTTCTTCTGCTGCACGTAAAATTGCCTCATAGTCAACACCAGCATAAATAATGTTCCCACGAATAACATGTGGCTCATATTCTTCCATTTCTTCAATCGTACATTTATGTTTCTTTAAGTCTTCAACCGTTGCAAAACGTTGTACTTTTTGTTTTGCTAAATCCCCATATGGCATCGGGTGGCGAATTGCTACGACTTTTAAACCTTTTTCCAATAAAATTTCAATCACCTTACGAGATGTTTGACTTTTTCCAGTTCCAGTACGTACTGCCGCTACAGAAATAACTGGTTTCTTACTATCAATCATCGTATGTTTTGGCCCTAATAATGTAAAACTCGCCCCAGCTGAGTTTACAATCGCACCGATAGACATGACGTCTTGATAATTTAAATCACTATATGAAAAGACACATTCATCAACGTCTAATTCTTCAATTAATTTTGGCAAATCTTCTTGAGGAAAAATCGGAATTCCTTCAGGATATAATTCTCCTGCTAATTCTGTAGGATATTTCCTTCCATCTATATCTGGAATTTGTGCAGCTGTAAATGCTACTACATTGTATTCTTCTTTATTACGATAATATGTATTAAAGTTATGGAAATCTCTTCCCGCAGCTCCAATAATGATAATATTTTTTTTATTCACGTTAAGGTCCCCTATCTCTTTTGAAATTCTATATATTATTATACATAATATTGCATAAAAATACTACTATTTTCTTTTAAATTTTTAAATTAATTTCTTAAACCCCTTACATTCTTGTACTTTCAATAAAAAGTCTGTATTTCCAAAATAGAATGACAATGAAAGATTTACTTATTTTTATACATTTGGACCATAAAAACGTACATTATGTTGGATAAAATATGCAAGGATCATCTTTAGGTAGGCTTGAGTTAATGTAAAAACAACATGGAATTGTTCCTGTCGAGTAAGAAGAAATAATGAATTTAAATATTTAAAAACTTATCGTCATAAAATGAATAACGAAAAAACTTTCCCTTATAACTTAAATGGCAATGCACACGAAATGCTTCTAGCTCCCCTTGTTGAATAGGAAATGGAAAACATGCTTTTGATTGGAAAGAAAGCCAAAACGTTCGATTTTCACAATGGATTTTAAAAATTTTCAAGTGAAGGAAAGATAGCAAAAAAGCGGTTACGAAACATTCATAACAGTCCCCAAAACCTATGAAGGAAGCAAATTACTTCCTTATTAAGGCAAGGGGATATGTAATGCATACATTATATATTTAAATCGAACCATAATGTACTTGTATCAAAACGTATTTTCGATCCATACTTGCTCCATTTTTTACTTTACTTTTACGATTAAAAAATCTGTTTCTTCTATTGCTTCTACACTATGGTCTTCATAAGGGTCCATATGAAGTACTTCCTCATTTGTTAATGTTACTTTCTCTTGATCAAAATAGAAAACGACTTTTCCAGTTCGTACGATAATAAGAACATCACATTTCGCGTGGTGTTTTGTTAATGTTTCCCCTTTTTTCAAATGAAGATGAATCGTATCAAATTTGTCTTCATTCAAAATTCGAAGTGCATGTTTTTTCTCATCACCTATATGATGCTTCGTTTCTACTATTTTCATAATAAATCTCCTTTCTACATTAAATAGTATCTTTATATAATTGTAGCTTTACTATGCAAGATAATGCAAATAGCAATTCAATTTTCTTAATTAGGTAATAATATATGATATAATATACTGCATCTGTATGAGAGGAGGGATTATTTGGCTCCATTAGCCCAAACAAATAAAATGAACCTACAACGAACACCGACTATTGTTTTCGTATTTATTTTAGGTTCGTTAACAGCTTTAGGTCCTTTATCGATGGATATGTATTTACCTGCATTACCAACAGTAGCAAATAATTTAGAAACGACAGCTTCTTTGACGCAACTTAGTATTACAACATGTTTATTAGGCTTAGCGCTTGGACAAATTTTTTTCGGACCATTAAGTGATATGAAAGGTCGTAGAAAACCTTTAATCATTACGATTCTTTTTTATATCATATTTTCTATTTTATGTGCATTAAGTAATCATATATTTCTTTTCATTATTGGACGATTTTTACAAGGATTTACAGGTGCGGCAGGAATTGTGATTGCCCGAGCTGCTGCGAGAGATTTATATAGTGGGAAAGAATTAACAAAATTTATGTCCCTACTTGCCATAGTAATGGGTGTAGCACCAATATTATCACCAGTATTTGGTGGAATTATATTAAAGTGGATAAGTTGGCAAGCAGTTTTCTATGTTTTAGCAGGTATTGGTGTGTTATTATTCTTATCTATCTTATTTCTATTACCAGAAACATTGGAAGAGGAAGATCGACTTCAAGGTGATGCATTTATAGCAATTAAATCATTCGGACAATTATTTCGTGACCGTAAATTTGTTGGAATTGCGTTCTCCCAAGCATTTATTTCCATGGGAATGTTCGCTTATATCGCAGCATCTCCATTCGTTTTACAAGAAATTTATGGTGTATCACCGCAACAATATTCCTTTATATTCGCTTTAAATGGCTTCGGTATTATTATATTCGCCCAAATTGCTGGACGAATTGTAATGAAAGTAAAAGAAGAAACGATTATGTTTACTGCTATTCTCATTGCATTTTTTGGTGGTATATTACTTTTATTTGTCGTATTTTTTGAATTACATATAAGCGTTATGATTATAGCATTATTTACAGTCGTATCTGTCGTCGGACTTATTAATACGACGAGTTTTTCACTCGCAATGAACCGTCAAGGTCATATTGCTGGAAGTGCTTCAGCATTTTTAGGTATTTTACCATTTGCAGGAGGAGCACTTGTTTCCCCACTTACTGGAATACTTGGTGAAAACAATATGATTCCAATGGGACTCATCATATTTTGCTGTAGTTTATGTGCACTAATCATATTTTTGTTGTTCGTGAAAAACAAAGTAGCATCAGCTAAATAACGAAAAACGATTACGTTCTCGAAAAGAACGTAATCGTTTTTTCATTTACGTACCACAATATGTTTGAAACGGCCCATCTGCTTCTGGAGGCAATATTTGAAATGCACGCTGTTGTTCTGTATGTGCAAATGGATTTTTTAAAGCTTGCATGAGCGAATGAAACTTCGAAAAATCCCCTTCATCTACAACAGCATTTAATGCTTCTTCCACATAAAAATTACGTGGAATAACTGCAGGATTATACTGTTTCATCATTTCCTCACGCTCTTCTGCTATAGTCCCTTCTTCTGATAAACGTGTTTCATATTGTTTGAACCACGTTTGGAAAGCTTCTGTTTCATATTCTTTTTTATCTAATGTACCGAATGTTAAGTTGACAAATGTATTCGTATAATCCATTTTCTGTTCATCCATCAATTTTAATAATTGTTCGATTAGTTCTAGATCACGATCGGCCGATTTTTCTAACCCTAATTTGTTTCGCATGCCATTTAACCATTCTTTCCTATACACATCCCCAAAAGTAGCAAGCGTTTCTTTTGCGACTTTTATCGCTTCTTCTTCCTCTTCATGTAGTAATGGTAAAAGTGTTTCCGCAAATCGCGTCACATTCCACATTCCGATTGGTGGCTGATTACGATATGCATATCGTCCTTGCTTATCGATTGAACTAAACACTGTGTTCGGATCGTACGTATCCATAAAGGCACATGGTCCATAATCAATTGACTCTCCTGAAATCGTCATATTATCCGTATTCATGACACCATGAATAAACCCGACAAGCTGCCACTTCGCAATGGTTTTTGCCTGATTTTGAATGACCGCCTCTAAAAACTTTCTATATTGATTTGATGCCTCTTTTATTTCTGGATAATGTCTTCTAATAGCATAATCTGCTAGCTCTTTTATCGCATTTTCTTCTCCGAATGCCTGGGCATATTGGAATGTACCAACACGTAAATGACTACTTGCCACGCGTGTTAAAATAGCACCAGGTAAAGGACGCTCCCGGTACACTGGATCACCAGTGACAACAACAGCTAGAGAACGTGATGTAGGAATATTTAATGCATACATCGCTTCACTAATAATAAATTCACGTAACATCGGTCCTAATGCTGCACGTCCATCCCCTGCACGCGAATAAGGTGTTCGTCCAGCGCCTTTCAATTGAATATCCACGACCTTACCATCTTCCGTCACATGTTCCCCAAGTAAAATCGCGCGTCCATCCCCTAACATTGTAAAAGAACCAAATTGGTGTCCAGCATACGCCTGTGCAATCGGCTTTGTATCATCTAAAATGGTATTTCCAGAAAATATTTCTGCCAAACTTTGTTGGTCCATTTGATTTACTTGTATATCTAGTTCTTCTGCTAAACCTTGATTGAATACAATCAATTGTGGCTTAGATACTTTTTCAGGAACTTGCTCCGTATAAAACATCTCATCTAACTCATGATAACTATATTGAAACTGAAATGGACTTTTTTCCATTTTCACACCTTCATCCTTTTATAATTTGTCCCCACTGTATCATGAATGGGTTATACGTGCCAACGATACACTTGCTTCCAGCAAAGTTCATATGTATAGCGTGAATCTATATACAAAAACTCGCTCCCTAACGGTGAACGAGTTTTATTTTCTTATTCTTCATATAAAATTGTCTTCAATTCTTCCATCGCATCGAGCACAGCTAAGTTCGCTGTCGTACCGAAACGAGTTTCTTCTAAATCGTAAACACGATCATCTTGTACTGCTTTGAAATGTTTCCATATATCATTTTCCGCAAACTCGCGGTCAAACATTTTCACCACTTCTTCCGGAGCTCCATGTGCAGCACGTAAAATAATATCTGCATCTGTTTGCTGTAAATATTCTGTGTTTGCAGAAATGAAATCTTCCTCATATCCAGTAACCGCCATTTCTCCACCTAAACGGACGACTAAGTCACCAATATAGGAATGCTCTGTTCCAACAATATAACTTCCTGGAATCCCCATTAAAATTAATACTTTCGGGGCATCTTTTCCTTCAACAGACTTTTCGATTTCTTCCATTTTATCTTCAAACTCTTGTACTAACGCAGTCGCTTGTTCTGTACGATCATATTTTTCACCAAGTGCTTCGATTTCTTCAAACATTGCTCCAACACTATCTAAATCTAAAAATGTCCCAGGAACATTCGCTTCTTCCCACTTTTCTCCTAGATCACTTTCTAAATTCGTCACAGATATTACATCGTCTGGTTGTAAAGATAAAATAACTTCTAAATCAGGATCCATCGGGTTCCCAACTTCCGTTGCATCTTTATAACGCTCAGGTAAATCTTTATAACTAGTTGGTACACCAACTAAATCTAATTCTAATTTTTCCATAATTTCCGTAATCGCAACAGTTGTGGAAACAATGTTCGCATCTGTTTCTAACTGTTCATGATTCGCTTCATTATTACTTTCTGTTTCATTCTGTTTCTCATTGTCATTTTCCGCATTTGAACTGCCACATGCGACAAGTACAATCGAAAGCAATAATAGTAACAAAACGGTTGAAAATTTTCTCATGATTCTTTCCTTCCTTTTGTATAATGAGGATAAGTCTTACTACACATAGAAGTAGTAAGACTTATCAAGTAATTTATTCTTTTGCCATGTTTCTCCTAATTTGGAAAACAAGTACCCCACCAGCAATAATTAATAAAATTGTATAAAATACAATTGCAGTCATATCGCTTGTTTTTGGGTTTGATTCTTTACCTTCATTAGTATCAACATTATTTTCCGCATTATTGCCAAATCCGGGTTTATTTACAGTTGATAAATTATTATCCGATCCCTCACCCGTATTGTCTTTACCAAATGTTGATTTACCTAAATCTTTTCCTTCTCCTACAATTTTGTAATCTGCAGGATCAATTTCTTTTTTCGTAGACGGATCAAAAAATAAACGAGCTTTATGTGCCTGGTTTTCATATACTCCAGGAACCGTAATTACCATGTCTAATAAAACTGGGTCCATTTCTGTGCCATCTAATTTAAATTGATATGTTCTATCGTCATTTTTATTTTCCACGACTTTCATATCAACATATTTACCATTTAACTGACTACGTAACGCATCAATGAAATGAGCACTTTGATTTTGTGTCGTTATTTGTACGTACGTGTCTTTGCCTTTTTCTAATAAAATAGCTTTACCAGTAAAAAAGTCATTGGCAACAGAAATTTCATCTGATGTTTCTTTTTTAATGACATAATTAATTGAAAAAGCTTTATCTGGATCGATGTCACTTTTTACTTCAAGTTCATTATCATTGTTTTCTTCTTTTTCTGTTGGCTCAGGTTTCTTTCCTGGGTCTTTTCCATCAGGATCACCTTTTTCAACAGGTTCCCCAAAACTTTTCGGTCCTTGAATACCACTTGGGTCTTGATACAAAATTCCATCTTTCTTTGCTTCTTGCAATGTTTTTGTATCAAACTGTAAAAATGCATCATGTTCTTTCGTATAAAGATTCGGAACAGAAATTAACATTTTCAATGAAACTAATTTAGCCAAAGGTTGATTTAATTTAAATTGGAATGTTTTATCTCCATTTTTATTTTGTACAACAAGCATTTCCTTATATTTCTTGTCTAGTTTACTTTGTAAAGACTTGATATATTTACCACTTTTATCTTTTGTGGAAATTTGTACGTACGTATCATTTTTATACTTTATTAAAGTTGCTTTACCGGTAAAATAATCATTAGCAATAGATGTTTTATCTTTAGTTTCATTTAAAATTTGATAATCAATTGTATACGTATCTTCTACTTCAAACTCAGGATTAGGATTTGGTTCGTTATCTCCTGTTTCATCATTTTCGTTATCAATTATGTCTTCGTCTTCATTATCGGCTGGTTCTTCGTCTCCATTATCGGTTGGTTCTTCCCCTGGTGTTTGAGCATTATCACCATCTGGTCCATTAGCGTTCGTTGATGCAATCAAGCTATACTCTTTTGGATCCGCTTCTTTTTCAGTCGATGCATCAAAAATTAGTCGAGCATCATGTTCTTGTTTATAAATTCCCGCATCAATAAACATTTTTAATGCTACTTCTTCCGTAATTTCACCATCTAATTTAAACTGATAAGTTCTTTCGCCATCTTTTTCATCAACAATCACCATATCCTCAAAAGAACCATCGACTTTATTTTTCAACCACTCAATATATTGTGCACCTTTATTTGTCGTTGTTATTTGAGCATATTTATTGTCATCATACTCTAAAATAATTGCTTCTCCTGAGAAAAAACCATTTGCTGAAGATGGGTCATCATTATCATCCTGTAAAATTTGATATTTTATTTTTGATGCAGCATCAGCTACTATATCTTGTGGTTCTTCCTTCTCATTATCTTCTTCTACAGGTGTGATACTATTTCCTTCGAAAAATAAACGTACGTTATGCTCTGTCGTTTCTGAACGTTGTTTTTCAGACACAACAGCTAGTTTTGCAAAAACAACCTCATCTAAGTCAGAAATTTCAAATTGAACATCTCGAGTTTTATTTTCTTTATCTGTACTTACAACTTTTGGTTCAATGAATTTATCATCTTGTTTGATTTCAAAACTTTTCACATCATCATCAATTGTTAAAGTAACAATATTTTTCCCGTCTTTTAATTCAATATTTGCAGGAGGATTTAAATGTTTACCTACTTCTACTTTTTCAAATTCTTCTTTATCTAATGTACGGAAATTGATTGTATATTTACCATCAACTACATTTACTGGTTTTTCTTCATCGATTTCCAAAGAACCATCATAATCTCTAAGGGATTCTAAATCAAAAATCATTCTAAATGGTTGTTCTGATGAATAATCAATTTTTTTCACATGAACTTTTACCTTCGCATTAACAACATCTTTTAACGAATCAATATCAAAGGAAACAATTCTAGTATTTGAATTTTTATTTACTGATTCAACGTCTGTCTGATAGAACTTTTTTCCATCTTTAATAAATATATCTTTAATTGTTTCGTGATCTTTTACTTTTAATGATACTTTATATTTCCCATCTTCTACAGTTAGCTTGGTCGGATTTTGTAAATACGGACCTGCTGTCGATTCTTTATCTGTATCTTGCTGTAGTGCTTCATAATCAATTAAGTACTCTCCATCGGGTAACATAACAATCTTTGTATTATGAATCATAATATTTCCCTTAGCATTGATTAACATTGTTAAGTTATATGTGTTTTCTTCCTCTAGAGTACTCGGCAATTCGTATTGTGCTAAATACGCTCCATCTTCTTGTGCATCTCCAATATTCATTCTTTCGCCATTAATAAATAATGCATCGACAAATTCATGTTGAGATTTACCATGTAATTGTAGATATTGTTTGCCTTCCTTTTCAACAATCGTAATATAATCCTCATAATTGTTACTAATATTTGCTCCGATTGATTCGTAAGTCACTTTTTCAGTATTACTTGATTCAACTATTTTAGTATTATTTTTTGTTGAAGTATCTTTAATTAAACTGTGCTCTAAGTTCTCTATATCTTTTACAGACTGCTGATCAAATGTAAGAACAGTTTTGTGACTCATTAACGTTCCACGTGCATTAATAACCATATCAAAAGTAAATTTATTTTCTTCATTCGATAATTCTTCTAATGGTTTTGGTAATTCAAATTGAGCTAAATATGCCCCATCTTTATCTAATGAACTGCTAATATCCATCTTTTTACCATTAATATACAGATACTCGACGTACTGACGCATATTTTTTCCTTGTAACTGTATATACTCTTTACCATCTTTTTCTAATAATATTGCCTTGGGCTCATATGATCGTGAAATATCAGCACCTTCTGTAGTATATGTAACTGTTTTAGTAGAATCAGGTACTTGCAATGTAACATCTGTTCCATGTGACATAATATTTCCCATTGCATTAATAATCATATTAAATTTAAATGATTCATCTAAATCTTTATCATATTCTACTTGTGCAATATAAGAACCATCATCATTTTCTTTTATAGCCATTTTTTTGCCGTCTACATATAATGCTTCAACAAATGTAGACATGCCTGTACCTTTAAATTCTAAATATTTTTTTCCATTTTTATATAATATATCAATTGTATCTTCAAAATAACGTGATAAATCCATATCTCCACTGTCATATCCAAATGAATAAACATCATTATGTTTTTCGAAATTATTATTTTCTTCAGTAGGGATACCATCAATTATTTCATAAGCATCATCATCTAGTTTTTGTAATGTCACAAGATCTAGAGTGATAGTTGCCTGATGATTCATAATTCTTCCCATTGCATTAATGATCATAGTAAAAGTAAATTTATTTTTCTCTTCTATACTTTCTTCTAATTCAATTTGCGTTATATAGGAACCTTTTTGGTCCAAGGCAGGACTAAGGTCCATACGTTTACCATCAAGGTATAAATATTCAATATATTGCTGTGAATGTTTACCTTGTAATTGTAAATATTGCTTCCCGTCTTTTACAATTACAATCGCTTTATCTTGGTAATAACTTCCTAAGTTTACTCCTTCACTATTATACGAAAGTTCATACGTACCATCTTCTAATGATGCTTCTTCTTCTGGATTAATCTCTTCTGATTCATTCGATTCCCCAGATTCATCTTCATTATTTCCTACTTCATTATCTTCTTGGTTATCTGTTTCATCCTCATTGACAGAATTCTCATTTTCAGGCTTTTCATCTGTTGAGTCTTCTGTTGAATCTTCTGTTGAATCTTCTGTTGAGTCTTCTGTTGAATCTTCTGTTGAATCTTCTGTTGAGTCTTCTATTAGATCTTCGTTATCAACACCATCCTCTGTTGAATCATCCTCGATTTCACCATCGTCTGATTCATTTTCTACTGGATCTGTTGTTTCATCATTCGTTTCTTCATTTGTTTTCGTTAAAGTTGAATAATGTGTTGCCTCTAAATCTTCTATAGTGCTCTCATCAAACCATAGATTCACTTCATAGTTATCTTTATGAGCCCCATCATCATCCACATCTACTTCAAATGATCGTTTTTTCGACAATTCATCATCGTTTAGTTCAAATTGAAACCAATAATTATTATCCTTATCTAAGTCAGTTCTTAATGTCTTTTGACCATCAATACGAATGTCTTTTATCCAATGTCCATTATTACCTTGAATCTGAATATACTTATTATTATCTTTTTCTAGTATAATCGCGTCCTTCTCAAAATACCTATCCATTATTGGAGAGTCCGTTCGCATTTCAATTGTCTGTACTTTATCTGGTGTTAATACCGTGTTATTATCGTCCGTTTCGGCATATGCCGGAGTTGCGATAAGTGCTGAATTACTAAAGGTAGACAATAAAAACACAAAAATAATTAGTTTCGTTAACCATTTATTTTTCATTGTTTCTTAAACCCCTTTATATTTTATTCACTTACCGAACGTCTTGTCCATAATATAACTATAATCCCAAACGAAGCAATTAATAATACTGTATACATCATAAGAGGAGTTGTATCACCCGTTTTCGGATTCTCATCCTTTTTATCTCCATCATCAGATGTAGTTGTTGTTTCTTCTCCTTGGTCATTTGTAGTTAAGCCTGCAAGATCAATACCTTCTGCATCAACAATCATACGCGCTTTGTGTTCATGATCATATGGTTGACCTGCTACTTCTTCTGGTACAACAACATGCATTTGCAATTCTATAGGCTTCGTAATATCTCCAACTTGCATTTTAACAACACGTTTGTTCCCTTCATCACTAATTACTTTTACAGCCCCATATGGACCACTTAAAGATTTAACGTAGTCGGCATCTTTCAATGAAAATTCTAAGTATGTTTTTCCATCTTCAATTGTCAACTTAGCTGGTTTTAAAAAGTAACCATCAGCAACTGATGAACTATCACTTCCAGCTTCTAAAATTTGGTATGATACTTCTTGTGAATTTGCACTTACTTGCAATGTATTTGTAGGAGCGAATACTAAAAAAATTGCTACAAACGCCATAACCAAAGTAATTACATTTCTTTTTAACATAAAAATCCCCCTCATAATTTAGAACTTAAAATATTAGTTCAACATTAATTATACTCACTTGCCTAAATTATACCAGCATGCATAATTTATTTCTTCTTTTATTATGACAAATAACCGAATTTATGAGGCAACTTTAAAACATCGTATAAATTATAATAGAGTGTATCTTTTTTATGATGAAATAAATAAATTCATTTTATAACGAATGAATTTATTAATCTAATTTAATTAAAAAAGAACCCCAACCTCTTGGCCGGGGTCCTTTTCATGTAAGTCATTATCTTAATAACTGTAGTACACCTTGTGGTACTTGGTTGGCTTGAGCTAACATTGCTTGTGCTGCTTGAGTTAAGATGTTGTTCTTAGTGAACGACATCATTTCTTTCGCCATCGTGCGAACATGTACTCTCATACATGACTAGACTATATCTTCACCCTCTAATTTTAGTAGGGGCTGGGCACTTCGGATTCACAAGGTACTCATGCTTGTGTTTCCTATGGATTTCATCATCATTGCGTTAAGCTTTAGATGGTCTATCCTAGTCGTTGAACCTTCGCCAGACTTTCGTCACAGGCGCTTGGCTGCTGATTGCCCAATCTCATCTTTTTTCAAACATTCACGCTGATCGTTTCCGATTACGTTGTAGTAAGATAAGCTCTCAGGGTTTTCCAGCAATTCACCCAGTCGTACTCACTAACCATTACCAGTTAGGACGACTATGCTCTTTTTTCGCATTAAGCTACTTGAGCATGATCAGTGTCACGGATACGTGATTCTGCAGCTGTTAAGTTCTCAGCTGAAGCACCTAAGTTGTTAATAGTGTGCTCTAAGCGGTTTTGGATTGCTCCAAGTTTAGCACGCTGAGTTGAAACTTTGTTAATAGCGTCATCAAACGTTTTAATAGCTTCATCTGCTGATTCTTGAGTTAAGATTCCACCCGTCTCAGTACCTGCATCTTCCCCAGCGGCATGTTCTAAATCTTCAACTACTAAATCTTCAAGCCCAAGACTTTCTAAATTCATTGCATCAATAGAAACTTCAATGTTTTGTCCAGTATTTGCACCAATATGGAAGTTCTTTCCTGAAAAACTACCATCAATTAGTTTTTGTTTATTAAACTCTGTACGATCTGCAATTTCATTAATTTCTTCCATTAATGCATTTAATTCTTCTTGCATTGCTTGACGGTCAGTCTCAGTAATGTTCGTATCGTTCGCTGATTGTACCGCTAACTCACGAGAACGTTGTAAAATTGCATGTGTTTCTTGTAAAGCACCTTCTGCTGTTTGAATTAAGCTGATTCCGTCTTGTGCGTTTTTCGTAGCCATATCTAATCCACGGATTTGAGCACGCATTTTTTCTGAAATTGCTAATCCTGCTGCATCGTCTCCAGCACGGTTAATCTTCATTCCTGAAGATAATTTTTCTAATGAACTTTGTACTGCATTGTTGTTAGCACCTAATTGACGATGTGTGTTAAGTGCTGAAATATTGTGATTGATAATCATAACCAATCTACCTCCATGTAATATATTTTAGGTCACATCCTTGTGGCCTACTACATATATCGACATGTTTTGAAAATATTTAATGTTTTATCGAAAATAATTTGTGAAAAATTGATGAATTTGTATTTTCATAAATATATCTTTACCTTTTTATGATTCAATCTTTGAAAATTTGCCCGATATATAAATAAGCGAAGATTATATTGGGGTGTAAATATGACAGAGGTAAAACAACTACAACAAGTAAACCATATTTTAAATACATTACTAGAAGCAACAGATCATTTAATGCTTTTAATAAAAGAAAGTAACTCGACACATAGTTTTTATATGTTCTCTTCTATCGTGGAAGGAACACAGGCTATTTTTAACACTTTGGAACAACATGATCCCATTTTTTCGGATCAATCAAATCAAGTTGTACAATATTTAACGATGATTGCCGAACAATTAGAAAAGAATAACTATACAAAGGTACTGGAAGTGATCCAATTTTCATTACGGCCGTCATATGTTCAAATGCAAGAGCAATTAAACGAAGTATTACCGAAGCATAAAGAAAAAATTTCCATCGGTATTTATCATCGTACACATCAACCACAAGAAATTATTCCTAAAGAAAGGTTAAAGGCAACACTTAATGAAGCAGCGAAACAAGGGGTTAACGTATATTTTTTCACACTAGATAATGTAGATTTTTCCAAACAAACGATTAATGCTATTGTATTCGAAAACAAAACATGGGTACCTATTACGATTCCTTACCCTGATGTAATAAGTAATATTGGCGTTGGACAATTTAATAAGGAAGAACGTCAATTACAAAGAATCATTCCTTTTACAAATACATCCTATGTTGGGAATAAATTTTCCTTACCTAAAAAAATATTACACAATCGAAAATACGCAGAACTTCTTGTTCCATTTACTGTGTGCGTTTCAAAAGATAAAATTACCTCCTTTTTGCACCAAAATGAACATGTCGTGTTTAAAGCATTAGATAGTAATCGTGGCGAAAATATATATTTCGTTCGTAAAAAAAGGGCTCGATATATTATTTTAGATCAAATTAAAGAACGTATTTTATCTGAAGAAGAATTTCAGTCATTCCTAAACAACGTTATTTTAGCTGAAAAAGGAAGTTACATTATACAACGATATGTCCATACAAGAACGAAAGAAGATGAACCGTATCATTTTCGTTCTCACGTACAGAAAAACCATGAAGGTAAATGGCAAATTACACACATATATCCACGTATCGGAAATAAACGAAGCAATTTAAGTAATATTAGCACGGAAGGTCGTGTCGAAGATTTTTCAACCTTTTTACGTAAGCAATTTGGCGAAAAGGAAGGAAGTAGATATGAGGAAGAAATTTTACGTTTAAGTTTGGATGTAACACAACATTTAGATAAGTTATATGGTTTATCATTAAATGAGCTCGGTTTAGATTTCGCTATCGATGATACAGGTAGAATTTGGCTGCATGAGGCGAATAACGGACCACAAACTGCTTATCATGAAGAGAAACGGGCTATTGAATATATTGGCTATGCAACTTACATTGCGAAAAATGGTATGATGCATCAAACGAGCGATGATAAAAAGCGTATCGCAAAAGGAGCATTTGTTGCCAAACAAAGTGCCTTACCAATTGTAGAAATAAACAATAACGAAAAATGGATTGGCGTTTTAATTACAAAGTATACGAAACTTTCTCTTTTAGAAGCCTTTGCCCGAACTGCAATAAAGAGGAATATACATATATTTACATTTACACCATTAGATGTCGATGGAGACTTTGAACTTATTCGTGGTTCGTTCTATATAAATAATACATGGGTGCAAAAAATCACCCCATATCCTTCAATTATTATTGATTTAGTAAAAGGAAGAAATAAGAAAAAACAGCCAATTGTGTATGAAGAATTAAGTGAGATAGTCTTTACGAATGAATGGGATAAACATGCTACAACTCGTTCGCAAATGTTAATACAACTTAAAGAACAATTCAGCTCAAATATTTTACCATTTCACTTGGTCAAAAAACCTTTACACGTGTTTAAATGTTTGGAACAGACGGATAGTGTCTTGTTAAAACCGAATAAATTACACTCGAACTATGAACATTTTGATATTACTTATGAACATGCAAGTCGTCGTTACACGATAACAAATGAAAAAGGAACTGTAAAAACCTATACGGAAAATGCATTACGTCATTATTTAAAATATTTAATAGAAAAAGAAACTTATATAATTCAAGAAAATGCAAACAGCGAGGATATCTTACATTCTAGTTTTATTACGGCAGTCAGAGTTGACAAAATCAATTGGAAATTATTATCAAACGATAATGCACTACAAGGTTGTGAGAGGAAGGTTTCTTCCATTGCTTCCGCTATAGAAACAGCTTTTCAAACAAACCTTTCTGAATTAAAAATTGAATATACTATCTTAAAAAATGGCGATGTCATCATTCATGAGGTTAACCCTTCTGGACCTGCAATAATTGATGATGAAATAAAATATGCGGAACTTATGCTAACATATGCAAATAACATATAATAAAAGAAACATCCAGTCCTATTGTGGATTGGATGTTTTCTCATGATAGTTAAAATAGTGGTCATATTTGTACATACCCAATTTTTCTTTAATCTCTTCAATTTCTCCATCATGCACGACATCTTTGAATGTTAATCTTTGTAGCACATACTCATGTGTATCCGCTCTTTTTTCGACACGTTTAAAATAACTCCGCATTTCTGTCGTCACATTGTCTAATTTTTCCTCTAGAGTATCAAAACGACTATCTTGCTTGTCAAAACGTTCATCCATAGATTTTAATTGGTGATCTATCGATTCAAAACGACTATCCATATGCTCTAAACGAACATCGACTGTTTCAAAACGCTTATCCATTTCATTGAAACTAGTATCAACTGATTCAAAGCGCTTATCCACTTTATCAAAACGTGCGTCTACTATTTCAAAACGTTTATCCACTTCATCAAAACGTGCGTCTACTATTTCAAAACGTTTATCCACTTCATCAAAACGTGCGTCTACTATTTCAAAACGCTTATCCACTTCATCAAAACGGGCATCTACTGATTCAAAACGTTTATCCACTTCATCAAAACGGGCATCTACTGATTCAAAGCGCTTATCCACTTCATCAAAACGGGCATCTACTATTTCAAAACGTTTATCCACTTCATCGAAACGGGCATCTACTGATTCAAAACGCTTATCCACTTCATCGAAACGGGCATCTACTGATTCAAAACGCTTATTTACTTCTAATTGAAACTCCGCTAAGTCTGCTTTCACACCGACAACTTTTTCTGTTAAAGTTCCGACATCTTGCTTCATCTCTTTGAGCATTTCAAACATTTGATCAAGCTTTTCTTCCATCGCTGAACTCCTTTCATTCTTTTACTAATTATACCATAAAAATGACTACACAAGAACATATATTCCGTCATTTATATTGAAAACCACACGAAAAATATGTCTTCTAAGTTCCATGTTTTCCAAGTGGCTTTTCTATGTCTATTTTTATGAAGTAATGCAGATTTGTGGATTATTTTGTGGAAGAAATACAAATTTGAATTAATAGTTAATATTAGCTTGATTTGACTACTTTCTTTTACTAGCATAATAGTAAAAGTTTTTGAAAGGGTGGATGTGATGAATCATACATTTATCGAACCTGTTGCTCCCTCCTCACTCTTATTATATGAACTATTGAAGCACCGCATCGAGTTATCCCCTAAAGAGAAAAATCGTTATGAACGTTTGATGAAAGGCTATATTAGTGAAAGAACTTTCGGAAAAATTTTAGATGAGAAGCAATTAACAAATGTCCTCCCATTATTCGGCCTTTTATTCGAAGTTGGTGAGACAGAATGCCAAATCGATTCAGTCCTCCTAACAAATGACATGATTTTTTTAATAGAAATTAAAAACATGAGCGGGGATTATTATGTCCAAAACGATAAAATTTACTCCTTACAAACAAAAAATGAAATTAGAGATCCCTTCGCACAACTTGAACGTGCCACTTTTTTATGTAAATCATTACTGAAAAGTATGGGGGTCGAAATAGAAGTGCGTAGTTATGTAGTCTTTCCAAATGATGAATTCATGCTTTATGAAGCCCCACTTCACTTGCCAATGGTTATGCCAACACAAGTAAAGCGATTTTTGCGAAAAATTAATGCAAATGCCGGAAGACTGGATGAACGACATGAAAAGCTTGCACAACAGTTAGTTTCTCTTCATAAAGAAAAGTCATTTTATGAACGAGTGCCTAGTTACGAGTTGGATGCATTACGTCGTGGTGTATTTTGTTGGAAATGTGGCGGTGAATTTGTGAAGTCGAATCGTTTTTCATTTTGTTGCGAGAATTGTCGAGCCCAATTCCATATGAAGGATGTGCTCCTTCATGTTATCGCCGAATTTCATTTCTTGTTTCCAGAGGAAAAGATAACAGTAAAAAGTATGTTTGATTGGTGTGGCGAAAGTTTTTCTAAAAACTTTATTAGAAGAATATTAAATGATCATTTAAGAAAAAAGCCAAACGGGCGGCACACCCACTATTCGTTTCACGACCCGAAAGAGCATATTAAAATACTTTATCGTCATTGCTTTAATGAATAAATGCTAGTCTACGGATATTGGATATTTATTGGGGGTGCTTGGGAGAAGCTTGATCATTTGGTGTTGGGGTGTTGGGGATTTTAAGCATAGTAGATAGGGAAGTCTTGCGTCCTTATGTTTGAGATTTTTACGATTTCAAGGACGGTAGAGTGGCCCAGCGTCCCTGAGTTTGGGATTTTTGCGATTTCGAGGACGGTAGAGCCACCCAGCCTCCCTGAGATTGAGATTTTTACGATTTCAAGGACGGTAGAACGACCCAGCGTCCCTGAGATTCCAATTTTCACGATTTCAAGGACGGTAGAGCGGCCCAGCGTCCCTGAGATTCCAATTTTCACGATTTCAAGGACGGTAGAGTGCTCCAGCGTCCCTGAGATTCCAATTTTCACGATTTCAAGGACGGTAGAGCGGCCCAGCGTCCCTGAGATTCCAATTTTCACGATTTCAAGGACGATAGAACCGCCTAGCGTCCCCGAGATTCCAATTTTCGCGATTTCAAGGACGATAGAATCGCCCAGCGTCCCCGAGATTCCAATTTTCGCGATTTCAAGGACGATAGAATCGCCCAGCGTCCCCGAGATTCCAATTTTCACGATTTCGAGGACGATAGAGTGACCCAGCGTTCCTAAGATTTAAGGTTTCAAGCATACAAGCTCACTCCACTAAACCAATGCTAACCATGCGCGATCGGATTTCCAAGCTACATCAATGTTTGCGCCATACATGGCGGACATGCGCTCGCTTGTGAGCACCTCTTCTCGAGTGCCGTTTGCAAAAACAGTGCCGTCCTTTAACAAGAGGACGTGTGAAAATACTGGGAGTACCTCTTCGATATGGTGGGAGACGAACACGATAGTTGGTGCGTCATCGGCGACAGCAAGGCGTTCGATTGTTTGCAGTAGTTCTTCACGTGCAACAAAATCGAGGCCGTTTGTTGGTTCATCTAGGATGAGCAATTGTGGTGAAGCCATTAATCCTCGGGCGATTAAGATTTTTTGCTTTTCGCCTTGGGAACATTTTTCATAATGTTTGCCATATGTATGGGAGACGCCAAGAAGTTCCATCCATTTCTGGGCAGCTTCAAAATCTGCTGGATTAGGTTCTGCGAATACTAAGCCGACCGAAGCAAATTTTCCGCTAACGACGATGTCTTCTGCCATATGTCTTCCATTGATACGTTCGCCTAAGGAAGAACTAACCCACCCGATGGAGCGGCGAAGTTTATGTATATCAGTTTTTCCAAAAGTCTCACCTAGTACTGAAACCGTTCCAGTCGTTGGCCAAATATAACCATTTACCATATTAAGCAAAGTCGTTTTACCAGCACCATTTAACCCTAGTACAGCCCAGTGCTCTCCGCGGTTCACTTCCCAATCGATATCTTGAATGATTGTTTTTCCTTCTCTTTTCCACGATACATTTTTCATGTCGATTACATGTTCCATCTCTATCACCTCTTCTTTATAGTGTAATCGGATACAATTGTTGTGTCTATTAAAAGACAAGCAAAAATAATTATGATACGTTTAAATAAAACGATCCACTGAAAGGAAGATTTTCTTGGAAAAAATAATATTTATTGAAACAGGTTATGGGATTGATTTGCACGGGCAAGACATAAATGAAGCAGCTAGTCGAGCGGTGAAAAATGCTATTCATTATAATTCCATGCCTGGGATTCGGATGGTACTACCAGAAAATGATTTAAAAAAAATGCGTGTGAACGTAAAGCTAGCAGTTCCAACAGACAAGGAAAAATTAGACGAAGCTTATATAAAAAGCCTTCTACCATATGGAGAAGTTACTATTGAAGTGATGGATGGAGGTATGGCGACGACGAGTGGTATTTTCTTAGAAGATCAACAAGATAAAAATGATCTCATGTATATCGTCAATGCTGTCGTGGAAGTCGGTTTTTAACATAGTCGAGTGTGAAGCAATTGCAACTCCACACTCGACTTTCTTTTATTTTTTGAAATTTTTCAACGCATCTGCGAACGGATTATTTGTAAAATCATCCTGTTTTTTCATGTACTTTTGCACATCTTTTTTGGATACGCGTTGATTTTTATTTTGTTTGCGACGTTTTTCAAATGTGCTCATTTTTTCGCGATGTCCACAAACACATGTAAACATCTGTCCGTCGCCTTCCCCGTATAGCTTCATTTTTTTCTTACATTCTGGACAGCGTGCATTCGTGTTTTTGTACACATTCTTTTTATAGTTACAAGAACGGTCTTTACAACGAAGCATTTTTCCGTGACGGTTTTCGATTTCTAACATAAAACTATCACATTGTGGACATTTTGTTCCTGTAATATTGTCATGTTTAAAAGTTGCATCGGCTGTTTTAATTTCATGCACAATTTCTTTCGTATACGCCTTAATATCTTTCATGAAGGCATCTTTTTTTAATGTTCCACGTTCGATTGCCATCAATTTTTGTTCCCACTCTGCTGTCAATTTAGGGGAACGAAGTGCTTCTGGGGCAAGATCGAGTAATTGTTTTCCCGTCGGTGTAACGTGTAAATATTTTCCGCGCAATTCCATATACTGTCCATCAATAAGCTTTTCAATAATATCAGCGCGTGTTGCAACCGTTCCGATTCCACCGGCTTCATGTAATGTTTGGACGAGATCTTTTTCGCGAACATCCATAAATTTCACCGGGTTTTCCATCGCTTTTAAAAGTGCTCCCTCAGTTAGCCTTTCAGGTGGGGAAGTTTCCCCTGTTTTCGTCGTAACAACCACATTTGAAAAGGTCCGTCCTTTCGTAAAGGTGGTGGCCTCAGTCTCTACGATTTTTTCTCCGTACACTGTTTTCCAACCTGGGGATAATACTTTCGTCTCTTTTCGAACAAAATTTTCGCCAAGTATACGAACTGTTATCATCGTTTCTTCATAGAGATATGGATCAGATAATACCGCTAAAAATCGTTTCACGACGAGGTCATAAATTTTACGTTCATTACTTCCTAATGCAGTGAGATCTACAGGTTCTTCTGTTGGAATGATTGCATGGTGGTCTGACACTTGTGCATTATTTACAATTGATTTAGGTAAGTTAAATTTTTTACGTTTCAATGTACTCGCAATATTCGCATATTCATCAACCCCACAAGCATCTAGACGATCTTTTAATGTCGGAATGATATCCGTCGTAATTACACGTGAATCTGTACGTGGATATGTTAATACTTTATGACGTTCATATAGATTTTGCATCGCTTGTAAGGTTTGTTTTCCTGATAAATGAAAAATTTTATTCGCATCACGTTGTAATTCTGTTAAATCATATAACTGTGGTGCAAATTGTTTTTTCTCTTTTCTTTCGACATGCTCAACAATCGCCTCTGCCCCAGTTAATTTCTCCTGTAGCTGTTTGGCATTAGCTTCATCAAATATACGACTATTGTTTTTCGCATCACGCCATGTAAAATTTTTTCCACCAATATTTGCTTGCATTTCATAAAAAGTCGCCGGTTTAAAATGACGAATTTCTTCTTCCCGTGCATGTACAATACCAAGTGTCGGTGTTTGTACACGACCACTCGATAATTGAGCATCATATTTTGTCGTTAATGCTCTCGTTGCGTTCAAGCCGACATACCAGTCCGCTTCTGAGCGTGCAACAGCTGCTTCATATAAGGTTTCGTATTTCTTTCCTGGTTGTAATTTTTTGAAACCGTCTCGAATAGCTTTATCAGTAACAGAAGAAATCCAAAGACGGCTAACACGCTTTTTCACACGTGCTTGCTTTAAAATCCAGCGAGCAACGAGCTCTCCTTCCCGTCCTGCGTCTGTCGCAATAATAATTTCATCCACGTCACTTCTCGTTAACTGTCTTTTTACGGCGTTAAATTGTTTGCCAGTTTTTTTAATGACGACTGTTTTTAAATCTTTCGGCAACATCGGTAAATCTTCCATACGCCATGTTTTATATTTTGCATCATATTGATCTGGAGTCGCCAATGTTACTAAATGACCGAGCGCCCATGTCACAATATAATTATTTCCTTCTAAACATCCGTCCCCTTTTTTATTGCAACCTAACACTCGCGCAATATCACGGGCAACGGACGGTTTTTCTGCTAACACTACTTTTTTACTCATTTCAGTATTCCTCTCATTCGTATTACATTTAGTTTAGCATACATTTTTCACAATGTACGAAACAGAAATTGCGTTATGATATGTTTACCTCCATCTCGCATCATTTTCGATCACATCTTGTAAACGATATGTCGCTATTTGTCGGATGAATGGTAACGGTAAAGGGTCCTTATACGGTAACTGTCATGCACTTTTTGTTGTCGAGTACGATGCTAACTCTTCCTCGAACGCACGAAGCGCTGCAGGAGTGGGATAAAAATTAATAGGCTGTTTAAATGCAGCAATCGTAAATAACACTCTGCGATACGTAAATGCAGGGGTGCCCCATTTTAAACTTATTTCCGCTGCTGGTACAACTTCTTTTCAACAAGCTACTATTTCGTGCAGTTTTTGTTGCATCTCATTCGGAAATTGTGCAATATATGCTTCTACATCTTCGGGCTTTTCCTTCGTCATATAAGTCCCTCCTACTCACTCCTATTTTACCAAACTTTTCTCTCCTTCTCTTTTATTGTTCACTTCTTTTTATCCCAATACTTTGTTATTGACATCCCTCGTTATCACGTGTAAAATGACAATCATCATACAGTAGAAAGGTGATTGAATTTAGATGATTTTATAATCCTATTTTTTGAAAACTTCCGTTATAAAAAGATGTAATAGAACAAACTACAGGTAAAATGATTGCTTTTGTATGCAATCCTTTTGTTCATGCTTTTATAACGTGCCTTTTCTAAATAGGATTTGCATCTCATTCATTTCCGATAAACGACTTAAAGTATCTTTGTGTGCTCTTATCGATATGACTTGCCTCCTATTCAGAATTGGATAGGAGTTTTTTTATGTATGAAAACGACAATCATTATATATAGAAAGAGGTTTTTTCATGGATGAAACATCTACAAAAAAATATGAATATTTAGCAGAAGATCCAAATGTAAAAACATTGCCAATAATGCTTTCACTCATTATTGGGGCATTTTTTGCTGTATTAAATGAAACATTATTAAATATTGCTTTAACGACATTGATGAAAGAATTTGACATTACATTGCCAACTGTCCAATGGATGGCAACTGGGTTCATGCTTGTAATGGGAATTGTCATCCCTATTTCTGCTTTATTTGTACAATGGTTTACTACAAGACAATTATTTTTAAGTGTCATGTTAATTTTTACTATCGGTACGACGATAAGTGCAATGGCACCGAATTTCACCATTTTACTAGTAGGACGATTAACACAAGCGGTTGGAACAGGTCTTCTTATGCCGATTATTTTCAACGTATTTTTACTTATTTATCCCCCACATAAACGTGGGAAAATTATGGGGATTGTTGGGTTAGTCATCATGTTTGCACCTGCAATTGGACCATCTTTATCTGGTGTCATTGTGGAATATTTAGGATGGAGATATTTATTTATCACTGTCATTCCATTCGCTCTATTCTCTATTGCTTTTGCCTATAAATATTTAATTAATGTTGGAGAAGTAACAAAACCAAAAATAGATTTCCCGTCTGTCCTCTTTTCTTCTATCGGATTTGGTGCCGTCATTTACGGATTTAGTTCTGCTGGAGAAAGCGAAAATGGATTTTTAACGCCGATTGTTTTATTAACAATCTTAGTCGGGATTATAAGTCTTGTTTTATTTTCTTTAAGACAATTTAAATTGGATGCACCGATGATGGATTTACGTGTTTTTAAATATCCAATGTACACACATGGCGTACTGATGTTTTTAATTATCATTATGGCAATGTTTGCATCAGAGCTTATTTTACCTATTTTCATGCAAGGGCCTTTAGCTTTATCGGCTGCAACTGCTGGATTAGTTTTATTACCTGGAAGTATTTTAAATGGTGCGATGTCACCTGTGATGGGACATATGTTTGATAAATTCGGACCACGTGTCCTCATGATTCCAGCGACAATCGTGCTAGCTACTACGATATTTATGATGAGTCGCCTTACAGCAACGACTCCTGTTTGGTTCATCGTCATCGGCTATATTTTACTTATGTTAAGTGTATCTGCCATTATGATGCCTGCAGAAACGAACGGTTTAAACCAATTACCGAAAAAATTGTATCCACACGGAACAGCAGTTATGACTACGTTGCAACCTGTTGCTGGGGCAATTGGGGTTTCTATTTTTATTAGTATTATGAACGCAAGACAATTACATTTTCTAAATAATGCAAGTAATCCAGAAGATCCTACTACGATAAGTGATGCGATGGTTGCCGGAGTGGAACTCGTTTATTTTATTGCATTTATTATCGCTGTTATTGCAGTAATTTTAGCGTTTAGAGTATATCGAGCAACACCAATGGAAGAGGAAGAAAGTCATGCTACTGAAACAGAATAAGTGATGAGGGAAGACGAAATTATTCGTCCTTCCCTCTTTTTTATTGCAAAATTTTCTCGAATACTCATAAAATCTACTTTATTTGGACATAATGAGGTGTATCATAACACATTTGATAGGAGTGGCTTCAATATGACCGAAGAAGATGGAAAAACTGTAAACAGACGGACGTTTATAAAAAATAGTAGTATGGTTGCCGGTGGAATTGTTGGTGGTACGGTACTTGGTGGGCTTTTAACGAATCAATGGATCGATAAAAAAGAAACCCCAACAAAAGATGCAAAACTGCCAATTGATGAGGCACGAGTCTTTTTTAGCAGAAAAAAAGATTTTGATGTTTTATCTGCCGCTACAGAACGAATATTTCCGGAAGATGAATTAGGGCCTGGTGCCATAACCCTCGGTGTTCCCTACTTTATTGACCGCCAACTTGCTAGTGCTTGGGGAACGAATGCGAAAGAATATATGCGTGACCCATTTTGGCAAGATAATCGTGCAAGAGATTACGAACATAAAGATACTCCACAAAATAAAAGTGGCCCGAACACATCGACAAAAGCACCGACGAAGACTCCACGATATCAAACACGCATGACTCGTGGCGAGATGATGTTAGAAGGTGTGCGAACAATTGATAAGGTTAGTATGGAAAAATTCTCAGATTCTTTTACAAAATTAGAAGAAGAAGATCAAAATGCTGTCTTAACGATGTTTGAAAATGGCGAAATTGACATGCAAGGAGTAGCCGCTGTCACCTTTTTCAACTTACTCGTACAACTAACAATAGAAGGTGCTTATGCTGACCCTGCTTATGGTGGAAATAAAGACATGATGGGCTGGAAAATGAAAGAATATCCTGGCCCACGTATGGCGTATATTGACGATATTGAAGCAGAAGAGTTTATCGTCATGGAACAAAAAAGTTTACGTGATTATCAAGGATAAGGATTGGTGGAAATAATATGGTAATAAAACATGATAAAGTTGATGTCGTCATCGTCGGAACAGGTTGGGCTGGTGGCGTGATGGCCGCAGAATTAGGAAAGGCTGGCAAAAAGGTTGTCATTATTGAGCGAGGAGAATTTCGTGAAACACAAGATTATGTCGGTGTAAAAGATGAATTACGATTTACGAACCGGTTTGATATGATGCAAAATTTATCTCACGAAACGATTACATCCCGTAATACATTAGATGAAGATGCATTACCAGTTCGCACGCAAGATGAAATGATGGTTGGAACAGATGCCGGTGGTGGTAGTGTTCACTGGGCTGGTGCGACCTATCGCTGGCTTCCATACGATTTTGAAATTTACAGTAAAACGGTGGAACGATATGGGAAAAATAAAATACCGGATGGAATGACGATTCAAGATTGGGGCATTACGTATGATGAGATGGAACAATATTATGATAAATGGGAAAAAACGGCAGGAACATCAGGAGAAAAAGATCCATTAGGTCCTCCTCGAACAAATGATTATCCAAATCCGCCATTAAAAGCGTCTGCACCGATTAAACTTTTTAATAAAGCGACGAAGAAACTAGGTTATCACCCTTATCAAGTTGCTTCATGTAATGTTTCTCAAGTGTATGAAAATCCTGATGGAGAAACATTGAACGAATGCCAATATTGCGCATTTTGTACACAATATGGTTGTGATTTCGGTGCAAAATCCGATCCAATTGTAACAGTGCTTCCGACAGCGAGCAAAACAGGAAATGTTGATTTTCGTTACGACGCCTATGCAAGACGAATTTTACATAAAAATGACAAAGCAACAGGCATTTTATATGTCGATACGAAAACGGGCGAGGAACATGAACAACCTGCTGATGTCGTGGCATTAGGCGCTTTTACATTCACCAATAATCGACTTCTTTTATTGTCTGAAATTGGAGAACCGTATGACCCAAAAACAAGAAAAGGAGTCATTGGTCGCAATTTCAATGGTCAATTTAATATTACCTTTTTAGGTGCCCGTGGATTTTTCGAAAAGGAAAAATTTAATTTGTATATGGGAGCAGGTGCACTTGGAGGCACGATGAGTGATTTTGCTGGGGATAATTTTGATCATAAAGATCTTCCGTTTCTCCATGGGGGTGCAATTGAATTAAGGCAATATGGAGATGGAGCAATCGCTAGTAACCATGTCCCAAAAGGAACGCCTCATTGGGGAAAGGAATTTAAGAAAAATTCGATCCATTACGCAAATCGAACATTACAAGTATGGTACACATCTGCCAATATGGCTTGGTGGCATAATTATATGGATCTTGATCCGACTTATAAGGATGATTTCGGTGACCCTCTCCTACGTATCACCAATAAATATACAGACCAAGATAGAGAAATCGCGAAATTCGGTGTTGAAAAATGTACAGAAATTATGGAAGAAATGGGCGCAGATATCGTAGACCCTGATGATGTCCCAGAGGAATTTGATCATATTTATCAAGGTGGACACTATGCTGGGGGAGTCATTATGGGAGCTGATCCGACAACATCTGCGGTAAACAATTATTTACAACTATGGGATATGGAAAATGTGTTCGTCGTTGGGGCTTCTGCATTTCCACAATTCGGTGGCCACCACCCGACAGCGACAGTTGGAGCATTAGGGTATCGTGCTGCAGAAGGAATTGAAAAATATTTAAATAATGGTGGCGGCATGCTTGCCTAATAAATGCTTGAGAGGAGGATAAACATGGGGTTTGCAAATATCGGCTTTCCAAGTTTAATTTTAATCTTACTCATCGCTTTATTAATTTTTGGCCCGAAAAAGTTACCTGAAATTGGTAAAGCTACCGGACAAACATTGGCGGAATTTAAAAAGACGACGAATGATTTAATGACGATGAACGAGGAAGAAAAAGAACATAAAGATGATTCTTCTTTGTAAAAGGCATTACGATAGCACTCTAAAATAAAGACGATATATATGACGTCCCTTAATATTTTACAAACAATATGAAACGGTCATGCTTATTAAAAAAATAACATGACCGTTTTAAGTAAGATCATCTCCTAATCTCAAGGAAAAACTAGCACGATACATTGCAAAATGTGTAAGTATCTCCAAAAAAGAATCATTGATTTCCTTCTCTTTTCATTAATTAAATGTAAATTATTGAAAATTCCCTTGTACTATCTTTCTATAAGGTTTATGGTAAAGGTACATTCAAATAAGGAGGATGTATATGGTAAAAGCATTTGTTTTTGACTTAGATGGTACGATTGTCGATACGGAAAAGGCAATTTTCCAAGCGTACAAAGAAGCATTGAAGTTGTATGACTTTGAGTTGACACAGGATGTATGGGCACAATATGTAGGTGGTGTTGGTACACCAACATTCGTCTGTGAGCATGTCGAAAATGTCACAGGTAAAAAAGTTGACTTAGAAAAAACGATCGCATATGGTGAGACGGTTTTACGAGAATTAATAAAAAAAGAACAACCGCTTCCAGGTGTCATCGAATTGTTGGAAGAAGCCAAATGTGAAGGAATTAAAATTGCTCTTGCAACAAACTCAAATAAAAAATGGGCGACGACGCATTTGACGAATTTACACTTACTTGATTATTTTGATGAACTACTTACGGTAGACCAAGTATTACGTCCGAAACCACATCCAGAAATTTATGTGAAAGCAGTACATTCGTTAGGTGTTGCACCAATTGAAGCAATTGCCTTTGAAGATTCAATGATTGGTTCAAAAGCTGCCGTAGCTGCTGGACTTCACACAGTTGCTATTCCGAGTACACTAATGAAACAAGAAAATTTCGCTCATACACATTTACAACTTCCATCATTAGCTAATACAGATGTAAAACAATTAACAAATTTGTTCCAAACAGCAAAACATAAACGAAAAATTAGCTAATGACTTGGGGACATCCCCTGCTTTTCTTCCCCGTATGAAGCCCACTCTCGTATGCCTCATTTACATATCTGCAACGCTTACCCCCTATAATAAAATGAATCCCACTTTATAGTAGCTCACTTCCAAAATTCATATGCTCCGCTTGCCATTTATATAATTTTTAAGGCTTGCGTTAATTTAGATATAAAGGTACAAAACTAATTCGGTCAAATCTTCACAAATGATCGAAGTTTTTTTCTATTCATAGTGATACTTCCTTCGAATTCTCTCATCATGTATAATAGTATTAATTGGAAAAATTGGGAGCGTGGAAATTATATGATGAAAGTAAAAATGAATGTCCAAACGATGTACAAAGGTGATTTATTTCGTGCGGGAAAAGTGTATGAAGTAACTAGTGAAACCGCCGAACGTTGGATCATTAGTGGGATCGCAGTAAAATTTGATGAGGAAGTATAAAATATTTACGAAACTAAAATGCTATAGATAAA